>JACPZN010000373.1 GCA_016195505.1 Nitrospirota bacterium
ACAGGGCGAGTTCTTCGCGGGTCAGCGGGTCAATCTCCCGGCGCTTACTGATCTTCGGGAGAATCCTCCCAGGGCGTAGGGCGGTATTCTCGGCAATCAATCCGTCTTCCTTGGCGTGGCTGAGAAGGCTACTGAGGACTCGGATCGTGTTCTGCACGGTCTTGGGAGCCTGGTTCTTCTTGAATCCTGCTAAGGCGACCGCCTTCACGCGTTCACGAGTGATGCTGCGAAGGTCCACCGTTCGGAGTATCGGGAAAATATCTTGGTCGAGTCTCTTCTTGTAATCTTCCGCTGTAGACGGTTTCCGCGTGTGCCGAATGTGCTCCAACCATGTCTCCGCGTAGGCCTCCAGCGTGATGCCGCTATGGGTCAACAAGCCAGCATCGCCCAGCTTCAACCGGGCCTCGATCTTTGACGCGAAGTCCTTGGCTAACGTCTTGTTCTTGCCAAAGGCTTTAGCCTTCCGCTGGTTTTTCCAATTGATGAACACGTACCAGCCCTTGCCGGGGACTTCACGGAGTTTCACGCCCATTGCTCACCGTCCCTTCCGCCCCATCGCAGGGGCCTGTCTGAAATGTTGCCCCAGCAGATGCCGAATGAATCCGCTGGCCGTCGTGCCCTCCTGTCGCAAGGCATCCAATCGTGCCTTGAGCGGGACCGGGACTTGAATCAACAGCCGAACCATCTTCATTCCCATCACCCCCTTTCATAGTAACCATCACACATATCATATGATAGTGAACGGAGTCAATTGCCATCGGATGCCATAGGCGTGTATTCTTGCGGCCATGGCGAGAACTCCGTTCGAAGGCACCGGAGCCTGGAACTTCCGTGAGATCCCCCGCGATCTCATGCGGAAGGTCAAGATGGCAGCCGCCCACGAGGGAAAGACGGTCAAAGACTTCTTGATTGAACTGGCGGAAGCGAAGATTCAGGAGTTAGAGCGGAAGGGGATTCTGCCGAAGGGTAAAGGGTAGGCAGGACGTTGGGCATGTTGATGACAACAGGAGGGCAGCGATGGTCAAGACGATCTCCAATCGTGTGCTTTTCACTAGACGAGACTGAAATCTGTCCCGAAGGAGTAAGCGGTAAGCTCAAAAGACGAGAAGGATCGGCAGTCGATCGCTGAACGAACGGTATTAATCCTTGGGGCGGCGGCGGAAGCTACACGCAGAGCGGCATCACGAACGGTGGTTCCATCTGGAGATGCGCATTTCCAGATGGTCTTGGCAGACAAGCTTCTGACTGATCTATTCTGTCTTGGCTTTCAGCTGTTTCGCGGTGCTTTTGATCCTCTCTCCGCCTGCCTTCGTTTTCCCCTTCGCTCGTTCCATTGTGCCCTTCACCTTGTTCCCCTTTGCCTCTTCCGTTAAGGCCTTCGTCTCTCCTTCGGCGTTCTGGGCCTTCGCCTTCGCTTCTCCCTTCATTTCCTCCATTTTGGCTTTTGCTTCATCGGCTAGGGCAATCCGTGGCATTCCAACAAACAGAAACAGAAACGCCATCGCGGCAATCGTAAATGCTCTCATGGAAACCTCCCTGGTAAGAGTATGAAGAATTGTGCTCTCCGGTAATGCTCTGTAACATGAAGAGTTCAATACTTACTGGTGGAATTGTGCCAGATGAGATTAGTCGCAGTCTGGTCACTATTGCTCAGTATGGCACGCCTGCTAGGCCACGGCGCCTGCCTCTTCAGCCACCGTCGTATGCATGTCGAGCGAGTGCGGGCGTGTCGTTTGGATAATCTTTCGGGCCTGAACAGCCTCTTCCGCCGTGCCATGGGCCAGCAGAATGAACTTATTTGATTTAAGCGCCGTTTCGTAATTGAGGACGCTATCTTTAGGAATCCCCAAGCTATAGAGTCCTGCCCCAATCGCCGTCATCCCTCCCGTCATCACGGCCCCTTCAAGTGCACCGAGGACCCAACCGAGGAGAGGCCCCGCGATCAAAACCGGGCCGATACCCGGGATGGCGAAGAATCCGGCGCCGAGGAGCAGCCCCCAGACGCTACCCCAGAGTGCGCCGAGCTTGCCCCAGTACTTCATACGGTCGCCGGTGTTGTAATACCCCACCACGTGTTCCTCCGTGTGGAAATCCTTCCCGACGATCGAGAGCTTCGTGATGTTGAAGGCCGCTCGCTTTAGCTCTTTGATGGCGGACTCAGCCTCTGTGTGCGTGTTATAAATGGCCACGACTGCATTGTGTTCACCCATGGCGGACTCTCCTTTTCCGTGTGTGGTGTGTGTGAGTAGACCTACCGGAACATCCATACAAATTGCTACGAAACCTCCTTATGAGTATGGCGAGACGGCCAGCAACCGTCTGGTCAAAACTGCTCACATTGTCCATCGGTTATATGGCACTCTGTGGTTCGCTGTACCGAGGTTGGCTGAACAGTCCTCGATCCATGGGCTGATTGTGTCGCCGCGCGAAACGCCTTGGCAGAGGAGTGACATAGCTCCCTTAACCGGGTCTATCCTGTCTGTGAGGGCCGGCCAGCCTAGCCTTGACTAT
>JACPZN010000374.1 GCA_016195505.1 Nitrospirota bacterium
CCGTCATTCGTGAAGCCCATGGTGCAGGGGAGCGTGGAGGCGTACGCGCGCAAGCAAGGGTTCAAGACTATAACGCTACAAGTCATGGACGATTCCAAGAACGATTCGCCGAACGGCATGCCCTGGTCGCGTGAGGCCGAGCAGCGCCTCGAAAATATTCCGGACTTTATCCGTCCGATGGCGCGCAAGGAAATCGAGCGTGTCGCCAAGGATCGCGGGCTGGCGACGATTACCGCCCAGGTGATGGATGAAGCCAAAGACAAGTTTATGAAGTTTATGTAACGAGAGTTATTCTACAACATGCGGTTTAATCCACTTAGGCCCATCCGGTCGTCCGGATGGGCCTTTCCATCACGCGTGCTCAATCCTCAGCTGGTTTCCTTCGCCAAGTCGTGGCTTTCTGTGCTCTCCATGCTTGTCTTGGCGGCCTTTCCCTGGCTATCAGAGGCACAAAGGCAATCGCACGTAAATGATCACCATGCTTCTCATGAAACCGCTGCTGTGTATGCACTGCCAGATGCGCATCCCGCCGCTCGTTGGGAAGGCTCAGCCCAAGGGATTGCTTATTCGGAATTCAATCATCGTTTTGTCGGTCTGCTCGTCGTATTGTTCGGTCTTTCGGAGTTGGGCCATGCGTTGAGCATGCCCTTGCCCTTATGGACCCGCCTCGTGCTTCCCGGTGCGCTCGGTGTCGTTGGAGTGTTTCTCCTTGTGTGGAGCGACCATGAGGCCTGGCCGATCGGCCCACTCAGCTTTGTACAGACATTCTTCGGGCATGACCGAGAAATGTCCAACATAAGTTCTACGGAGTCCTTGCCACGGCCGCCACATTGAGTGAGACCCTCCGCCGGTTGGGTTGGGTAAGGCATCCTGTCTGGGCGGCTCCATTGCTTTGTCTTGGCATGATCGGAGGTCTGCTGCTGTTTGTCCATTCTCACGGAGTTGACCCTGCTGCCCAGACGGTCGAGTTTCATCATGCCCTTCTGGGGGGCATGGGTGTCGGAGCCGCTCTTACTAAAGCTGTTGCCATAGGGATGGCCAACTCATCAAGTCGATCTGTGAGAGGGTGGGAGCTCGTATGGGCCGGACTTATTCTCTTAATGGGGCTTCAGCTTCTCGTGTATTTCGAATAGACCAAAGCAATCAGGAGTATGCGTAATTGACACCTTTCCGAAGCCTGTGCTACGTCTACCTTCTCGCACTCAGCAAGTATCTCTAACTAGCCCGGAGAATCGGGCTGGTATAGAGGAGGAGCACATGGGCGGACATAGTCATTGGGCGACGATCAAACGGCACAAAGGAGCCCAGGACGCCAAACGCGGAAAGATTTTTACAAGAATCATCAGGGAGCTCACCATTGCAGCTCGTTCTGGGGGGGATCCCGATGGGAATCCTCGGCTTCGCCTTGCGATTGCCAAGGCCAAAGAAGCCAACATGCCGGGCGACACGATGAAGAAGGCCATCCTGCGGGGGACGGGCGAACTTCCGGGCGTCACCTATGAAGAGTTTTCATTGGAAGGGTATGGGCCCGGTGGGACTGCTTTGCTCATCGAACTTACGAGCGACAACCGGAATCGGACGGTCGCCGAGATTCGCAGTCTCCTCACGAAAAATCACGGGAATATGGCGGAAGCCGGCGCAGTGGCCTGGCAGTTTCATAAGAAGGGGCTCATCACGATTGAGAGGGGGAAGGTCGATGAAGATACTCTTTTCTCCTTGGCCCTCGATGCCGGTGCGGAAGACGTAAAAGTGGGTGAGAAGAGCTTTGAGGTAGTCACCGATCCTCACGATTTTGAAGCGGTGAAGAAGGTACTGGGGGAGGCTAAGATCGAAACGGTCCTTGCCGAAATCACCTATGTTCCTCAGAACACCATTCGTCTGGAGGAAAAGCCTGCTGAACAGATGCTCAAGTTGATGGAAGTTATGGATGAGCACGATGATGTTCAGAAAGTCCATGCGAATTTCGATATTCCCGATGAAGTGATAGAGAAGGTGGCCGCC
>JACPZN010000375.1 GCA_016195505.1 Nitrospirota bacterium
AAATACATGTGGGAGGCCAAGACTTGTTGTAAGGCCGGCTCCCACCGACCATTCGTGAAATCATTCATCGGCAGTTCGACGCTACGGCCGTAGCGCTGCAGATAGTCCACGATCGGCGGTTCATCGGCAAAATTGTATCGGCGGACGTACACGACTGGCTGTTGAAGCGTCACTGCCTCAACGATGGTGCCATAGCCTGGCTTTGTCATGATGACATCGACAGAGGCGAGCAGGGTCTTAAAGGAGAGCGGAAGCGTCTCAATGGAATGAATGCGGGAGTAGCCCGGTGGGACTGGGCCGTCGATCAGAAAGCGATAGGGATGGAGCTGTTCCATCTGTTCAAGTGGGAGAGATGTCAGAGGAATACCGCCGAATCCTACCAAGACGGTCCGTTCCTTGGCCGTCAGGGCCAGGGCTGAGGCAAGCCGGTCTCGCTCAGGGGAGTTGGGGCTCGCTATCGGGCTAATATCGATGATGTTGGGGAAGGCATCGATCTTAGGAGCAGGGGTGATGCGGAGGGCCATGCCGGCTTTCGCATAAGATTTCCGGATGGACTCAATCAACCGCTGCTGTGAAAGATCTGTAGCGTAGCAGTAGTCCTTCAGCACGAGATCCCAGGTAAAGCTTGCCAAGGCGACGGCCGGTATCTGTGCGCGGGACCCGGCCTCGAGGGCGAGGTAGGGCGTGTCGGCGATGACTAATGCCGGGGATGCCGCATACATGTCGGCGACTTCGCTAGATAGGCGTGCGTCCCAGGTGTCGTGGAAGTGCTGGTGTGCCTTCCACGTCGCTCCGATGTCAATCTTGAGGGGTCCGTCCTGGATACAGCCGATATCCTGCTGGACAGGGCTGAGTTCCCAGGGGATCGTCAGACGGTCTTGGAAAAACGAGGCTGGGACCGTGGTTCGAAGGATGCCTGTCACCCCGGGCACGAGGGCCCCCAGTGCATTGAGTACGGGCACTACTTGCGCCGCGTGACCAAACCCATGTGCTGAGATCGCGGCCCAGATCAGTGGCATGCGTAAGAGAAGGTAAAAGTAAAAAGTAAAAAGTTAAAAAGGAGAGAATAGCGGCGAGAAAGTATTGGGGAAGGCACTTGTTCTTT
Source organism: Nitrospirota bacterium (assembly GCA_016195505.1). Lineage (GTDB taxonomy): Bacteria > Nitrospirota > Nitrospiria > Nitrospirales > Nitrospiraceae > Nitrospira_D. Next base: position 1,106 of record JACPZN010000375.1, read on the forward strand.
TCGCCTTTTTACCTGCTTCAGCTGTTGGAGTGGTCCGATTCCATCGGAGCGATGTTATATAACAGTTCAAGGTCGAACTCTGCGACCAATTCGTTGAATGCCCCGGCACCCAAGTCGGAGCGGACTTCGTTCATGACCAAGTCGATTGCTGGGGCGGCATGTTGCCCATATTGGGTGACGGCCGATTCGATGCGCGTTCTGGCATCGTCGAGATTCATGCGTAACTCCTTTATCGAGGGGGGTCGTTCATCCAAGGGTGCGCAGCAACTGCTGCATCTCCGGCACCAGATCTTTGCCACCATTGGATCGTCCCGAGAGTGCGGCCTCGATGCCGGCGGCGAGAATCGGTTTAGCATCGGCCTTCTTCCCCAGTCCGATCAACGCACGGCCCAGGGCTAGATGGGAGGCTACATGGGTCGGGTCCAATTGCGTGGCGACGGTGAGATGCTCGACCGCTTCCTCGAAACTGCCGCTTTCCTGAAGGATCCTATTGCCGAGTCCATAGCGGCCAAGGAACCCCTTCGGATTCTTGGCAACCATCTGGCGAAATGCATCAATGTCCATGAAGTGCTTCTCCGTTGTAGGAGAGGCACTATAACATTGAAGGAGCTGGATCGGCCAGATGGGAGCTCAGGCGGGGAACGGTCAGATCGTACTAGGGCACTGAGGCGGTAGAACTCGGGATGATGGAAAGAGCCGCTGGCGTGGCCACAGGTTTTGGCGCCTTCACGGTGACTGCTCGAACGGTGGAGCCTGGCAAGGGCGTGCTGCTGGCCATGTAGAGCTTGGTATCTTGAACGAGCTGATTCATCAGCTGATTCAGACAGGCTTCTGTCACGTGGCCCTTGAGTTCGGCGATCATGATCGGTGTAGCCCCGAACAAATTATAACGTGCCGTACCTGACGACCTTGCCTCATAGTGCTTCACTTGCCCGTCCCAACGCTCAAGTTCGAGGCTCGCTTGTGCGGCATAGTCATAGTTCAGCTCGATGATCGGCGAGAGGAGAAACATAGACGGGCCGATGACAAATCCCTTCCAGGCCGCTTCCCCCGAATGTGGGTTGATCGTTTCATCCATCGTGATCCGGGCGTTCACCACTTTGTCGCCAAGCGACGAGACATTCCCTCCAAGCGGAACAAGTGTGGAGAAGAGACGCGTCTCCTGCACGCTGTTCAGGATTCGCCGCTCCACCTCAAACGAGGGATTTTGCGATGCGCCGTTCTGCAACAGGCGGAACGTATCTATCACGAACGGAACCCGGTCATCGTTGGTGATTGACTGTGCGGCTGTTTCCTGCCGACTGGTCGAGGACGGCATGACGTCAATCCATCGCGTGCATCCAACCGTCATAGCAGTTGCTAATCCAACAAGTCCCAGGACTGTCCAGCGAAAGAAATGAAGCGCCATGGTGAACGTCTCCTCAAAAATAGAATGAAAACCCGCCGAAAGGCAGGCTCGAATTCAGCCCAAGATTTGGATAACGTGTGCCCGCATTTGAAATGTGATGAAAGCGGTAGCCGGCATTGAATGCGGTCTGCGGCGTGATGAAGTACGACACCCCCAACCCCCCGGTCAGCACAAAGTTAAATTGCGTCGATTCTTCCGGAATTCGTCCTCCGAGATCGGTCCAGAACGGGCCTCCGGCGAATTCGGCGTAGGGACGGATGCGATCGAGCGCGACGAAGGTGTATTTGATTTTCGGGGTGAAACCGATGCCGTGCGTCAGTATCGGCTCTTGAAATTGGAGGTAGACCATCTCCGCGCCGATCGATACCTGGCCGCGATACCAGCTGTCACCGATAGG
>JACPZN010000376.1 GCA_016195505.1 Nitrospirota bacterium
GCGGCGAAGAAGAACTGGGTTTCCGTCACACCTCCTTACAAACCGGCGTTGGAGGAAAAATCCGCTTTTGCTCTGCTCCATCATCCCGTGCTGAGACCTTATTGGGAACGGGAACTCGGCGAGGGCTGTCTGCTGCATCTCACGGCCATCATGCCCAGAACCTGGCTGCTAGACCCGGCGCCGATTCCGGCTACGGCCACGATCCCGGGTTTGCACATCGGGGGACGCGCGGTCTCACATTGGGCCGATCTCGCTGCAGCCACACAGAAGGAACGGCATTTTGTCATCAAACCGTCCGGGTTCTCTGAATTAGCCTGGGGCAGCCGCGGCGTTTCGATCGGGCACGATATGCCGCAGACAGAATGGGCCGGCGCGCTCCAGAAGGCTCTGGCTTCCTTTCCCACAACTCCATGTATCTTGCAAGAGTTTCACAAAGGCCGCCTGTTCGAGATGGACTATATGGACGAAGGTACGCAAACAATCGTGCGCATGGCAGGGCGGGTTCGACTCTCTCCCTATTATTTCGTCTCAGGGGGGAAGACGGAACTCGCGGGAATTCTTGCGACGGTGTGTCCAGCAGACAAAAAAGTCATTCACGGCATGAAGGACGCGATTTTGGTCCCCTGTGCACTCCAACCGGACTAGTGGGGCCCCTCCTGAAAATTGGAAAATGGGCGTTTCACTTTCTCCGTTTTCCTGGTAGCCTTACACCATCGTGGCTTTGACTCTTTTCCATGTCGACTGGTGCCCTGACTGCGAAGTGGTCCGTCAAAAGCTGGCCGACTTGGGCCTGACCTACGATGGCGTGATCGTCCCCGATATCAGGCCGATGCGAAAACAAGTCTACGAGGTGTCCGGTCAATACTACGTGCCGGTCTTACGGGACGGCGACACGGTATTGAGTGACACTCGCGCGATTCTTTCCCACCTGGATCAGCGCTACGGTGCTGAAGACGCGGGGCACGAGGCCGGTGGCATGGGAGAAGACGCACCGTCATGTCGCCTCTAGCCTCTGGTCCCGTGCGAAACACCCACCAAGGAGTAATCCGTGGAACAATGGAGACGCATACTCGCTGAGAGCATCGTCAAGCCGAAGGACCTCGCTGAACGGTTCGGCGTCGACGAAAAAGAAATAGAAGCAATCGTCGGCCCCTACCCTATGCGGATCACCCCGACTGTGCTCGGGACGATCAAAGAAAAGGGCGACGCGATCTGGAAGCAGGTCGTCCCTGAACTGGCAGAGTTGGCCGACATCGACGCCGAGGATGATCCGCTCGAAGAAGATCTCATGAGTCCGGTGCCCCATCTGGTCCACCGGTATCCGGATCGTGTGCTCCTCATGGTGACTAATCAATGCCCGATCTACTGCCGGTTCTGCACCAGAAAACGACTCGTAGGCAAGCCGGGCTTTCTGAAGAAAGGCGAACTGGATCGAGCCATCACCTACCTCCGCGAACACACCGAAGTACGCGATGTGATTCTCTCGGGCGGCGATCCCTTGCTCCTTCCCGACTATCTCCTCGAACGCGTGTTCAAGGCTCTTCGAACCATTCCCCACTTGGAACTCATCCGCATCGGATCCCGGGTCCCCGGCACCCTGCCTCAACGGATCACACCGAAGCTCTGCGAGATGGTGAAGAAGTATCATCCGATCTATATGAACTTACATTTCAACCATCCGGGCGAACTCACGCCGGACGTCAAAACTGCCTGCGGGATGCTCGCCGATGCCGGTATCCCGCTGGGAGCGCAAACCGTCCTGCTTAAAGGTGTGAACGACGATCCAGAGGTCATGAAGCGTCTCGTACACCAACTCCTGCTCGCGCGGGTGAAACCCTATTACCTCTATCAAGCGGACCTGACCAAAGGGACGAACCATTTCCGAACCACAGTTGAGACCGGGCTGAATATCATCAAGGCACTCCAAGGCCACACAAGCGGGATGGCGGTCCCCCACTTCGTGATCGATGCACCCGGCGGCGGCGGCAAGATTCCGCTGCTGCCGGACGACTACCTGGTGCATATGGATGAAGACGGAGCGGTTTTGCGGAATTACGAGAACAAAACCTTCCGTTACCCACAGCCAAAAACTGAAAGCGGGCGCGAACTCCCGATGGTCGGCGCACGATCCTCGCACGTGGGTTCAGTCGAAGCGTTTGTGGCTTGTGGTGACAGCTATCCCGACCGAGACGGCTATGCTTCCTGGGGAAACAGCTGCGGTGGGGATGCGGACGACCTGTGACCATTCATTCGCACCAGGCCGGCATTCTTCCCTATCAAGACATCAAGCGGCTAATCGCAAGCCGAGTGATCTGCGCCTCTCCGGCGATTGAAGACAGGCAGATCCAGCCGGCCAGTCTCGACCTCCGGCTGGGTCGCAAAGCCTATCGGCTTATCAGCAGTTTCTTGCCGGAGCTGTCGGCCATCTCCGCTCGCCTCAACGTGCTCGATTTTTACCAGTCCGACCTCGTGATGTACGAGATGGACTTGACCGACGGGGCCATCCTGGAAAAAGGCCACGTCTACCTCGTTCCGTTATTGGAAAATCTGAAACTGGCCAAGACCCTGCGGGCGCGAGCCAATCCGAAAAGTACGACCGGCCGGCTGGACGTCTTCACCCGCGTCGTCACGGACCTCAACGCGGGCTTCGATGAAATCCGCGCCGGCTACCATGGTCCGCTCTTCTTGGAAGTAGTCCCACGCTCCTTCGCCATCAAGGTTCGTACGGGACAGTCGCTGAACCAAATCCGATTCGTTCGCGGAGAGGCCACTGTCTCTGACCAGCTGCTCCATACCCTTCATCGGAAAACGCCACTGCTCTATCACAATGATCCATCCAAGAAGGTCGTCGGCAACCGGGATTTTCGAGCGGAACATGGCCTCTTCCTCCGCATCGACCTCAAAGGGGAGGATCGCACTGACTCCCGCGTCATCGGCTACCGCGCGAAGAAGAACAGCCATGTGATCGATCTCGAAAAGGTCGGCCATTACGCTGCCGCTGATTTTTGGGAGCCGCTCTATCGACATCCCCACGATAGTTTGTTGTTGGAACCGGAAGAGTTCTACATCCTCGCCTCGAAAGAACGTATCCGGGTGCCAGCCGGCTACGCAGCCGAAATGGTCGCCTATGAAGCGGCCTGCGGCGAGCTGCGTACCCACTATGCCGGATTCTTCGATCCCGGATTCGGCTATGGATCTGCGGGAGAACTCAAAGGGACCCAGGTGGTGCTGGAAGTCCGGCCACACGACGTGCCTTTCTTGATCCACGACGGACAAACATTTTTCAAGGTCGTTTATGACAAGATGAGAGAGAGACCGGCCCAACTCTACGGATCTGTTTTGGGTTCATCGTATCAACGACAGGCGCTGACGCTTAGCAAACATTTCAAGGCATAACCATGGCTCCTTCCGATCTTCCTTCTCCGCATGACCCAGCACAACAGCCTCCAGCCAAGCCGACCGGATCGGAGGGGCAGGACAACGGAAGCGACAACCAGATGCACGTTGTTGGACTGATGGTCGGTACGGCCCTGATGTTTATCGGCTTTCTCAATGTGTTTCTCTCCATCAGCGGGGGGTTTGAAATCAATGTTGTGCCGTTCCTGATCTACTTTGGCGGCCTTGCCGTATGGGCCAATGCGGCTATCGAGACTCTGGTCATCCGCTACCTGGTGATGACCGCAGCCATCGCCTTAGCGCTGGCATTGTTCCACTACGGCGAAGTACTTTTCTGGCACAAGCAGGTGGTCTTCTGGGGAACCGTGGTCATCGTCATGTACTTCATGTTTAGAGAACCCAAGAAACCTGCCGCGTGATCCCTCGATGACGATCTCCGTCATCATCCCGACACTGAACGAAGACAAGGTCCTCGCGCATACACTCACGTGCACGTCAAGCTTAGACGTAGCCGAATTCATCGTGGCTGACGGATGCAGCACGGATCGAACTGTCCAGATAGCTGAAGAGTTTTGTGCAAGGGTGCCCAACGCGCGCGTCGTTACAGCTCCAAGAGGGCGGGCACGCCAGATGAACGAAGGGGCGAAGGCCAGCCGCGGTGAGATTCTTCTCTTCTTGCATGCCGACACCCAGCTCCCCGCGAAGGCCGACCAGTTGATCGAATCAGCACTAGCCGACCCAAATGTGGTGGGGGGCCGGTTCGACGTCCGCTTTGACCGTCCCTCAGCCTGGGGAACAGTGATCAGCACGCTCATGAACTGGCGCTCACGACTTGGCGGCATTGCCACCGGCGACCAGGCCATGTTCGTCCGCCGCCATGTCTTTGAGCGGCTTGGCGGCTTCGCCGACATCCCGCTGATGGAGGACATCGAATTCAGCACCAGGCTTAAACATGCTGGACCGACAGAGGCACTTCGTGAGAACGTCACCACTTCCTTCCGCCGCTGGGACCAGCAAGGTCCCCTGAAGACAATTCTCTCGATGTGGACGCTACGGTTCCTGTATTGGATCGGTGTCAGTCCGCACCGCCTCGCGCACTTCTATGCGACGGTGCGCGAGTAGGCGCGGGGTACGAGGCTAGAGCCTAGAGGAGCAGATGACATACCGAACGGGGGGTAGAAAAGAACCGCTTTCTCCCTCTCGCCCCTTGCCCCAAGCCTCTCGCCAGCAGGGCGTTGACAGCGCCCTGATTATTTTCGCCAAGGCACCGATCCCCGGCCAGGTGAAAACGCGCCTCTGCCCGCCGCTGACCCCTGATGAAGCGGCCACGCTTCATGGTAGCTTTGTCCTCGACACATTGGAACGAACAAAGGCCGCGGTGGCAAGACTCAAATTACCGTTCGATCGCTATCTCGCCTGTGCACCATCTTCCACGCATGTCTTCTTCAAGATTATGGAAGAACGGCATGGCGTGAAGGTGATCGATCAGGTTGGCGATGACTTAGGGGCACGCATGAACCAGGCCATCGACACAATATTTGCACGAGGATACAAACAGGCCCTGATCGTTGGGACCGATGTGCCGACGCTGCCTCTTGACCAGTACAAACAAGCCCTCGCTCTGCTCGAAACGAATGATCTCGTCTTGGGTCCTGCCCTGGACGGAGGGTACTATCTGATCGGACTGAAACGAACTATTCCTGAACTCTTCGCAGATATTCCTTGGTCGACCGACCAGGTACTCAAACTCACA
>JACPZN010000361.1 GCA_016195505.1 Nitrospirota bacterium
CAGCGTATGCCCCTCGTCATAGAGCATGCGCTTGATTTCCAATACGGTTTCGATGTCTCGCCGCACATAGAGGCGTTGGTTTCCTCGACTTTTCTTGGGCTTTAGAAAACTGAATTGGGATTCCCAGAAACGAAGCACATAGGCGGGTAGGTTCGTCAGTTGACTCACTTCCCCGATTTTGTAGAAAACCTTGCTCCCCAGCCTGGGTTCAATGCCCATGACCGGCCCTCACGGTGCGGTCGATGATATGGGTGAAGCAGTCTTACGAGTTGACGTACTTCTTGAACACTTGGCTTGGCCGGAACGTGACGACTCGACGGGGAGTAATTCCAATTTCTTCTCCAGTCCGAGGATTCCGGCCTTTGCGAGCCCCCTTGCTGCGCACGACAAAATTTCCAAATCCCGCGATTTTGACCGATTCCCCCTTCTGCAACACAGACTTCAGAAGATTGAGCACAAGCTCGACGATATCTGCTGCCTCATTTTTCGAAATGCCGACCTGCTTGAAAATTTCGTTTGCGATATCAGCCTTTCTCATGCCATCCCCCCTACACGACCACTGAAGATCGCCACGTTGATTCTAAGGACACCATAACTATACGGCGAGTTTTGCTTAAGTTACGTGAGGTTACGAAGTCTGTCAAGAATAAATTTGGCTGATTATGTGCGACTGCGATTATTCCTTCGCGAGCAGCTTGTATTCAATGCTATCCGCCAGGGCTTGCCAGGTCGCTTCGATGATGTTCTCCGATACGCCGACAGTGCCCCACTTGTCTTTATGGTCTCCGGATTCGATCAAGACACGAACCTTGGACTCGGTCCCTTTATTCGCCGCCAGTACACGCACTTTATAGTCGAGGAGCTTGACTTCCCTGAGTTGCGGATAGAACTTTTCCAATGACTTACGCAGCGCATGATCGAGTGCGTTGACCGGTCCAGCCCCCACGGCAGCCGTATGTTCGACCACTTCCCCGACTTTGACCATCACGGTCGCTTCGGAAAGCGGAGCTCCATTATCCTGCTTCTTTTCGACAATAACCCGGAACCCCAACAGCTGGAATGAGGGCTTGTGACTCCCCATCGCTTTCCGCATGAGGAGCTCGAACGATCCCTCTGCCCCTTCGAACTGATAGCCCTGACTTTCGCGCTCTTTCAGCGTATTGATTAGTTCGTGAACCTTGGAGTGGTCCCTCGAGAGCTTGATGCCATAGGCTTCAAGCTTATCCAGGAGGCCGCTTCGACCGGCGTAGTCAGAGACTAATACGCGCTGCCGATTGCCGACTTGGGCCGGATCGACATGTTCGTAGGTAGCGGGGTTCTTCAGCACGGCATGAATGTGAACCCCGCCCTTGTGCGCGAAGGCTGAATCGCCGACGTAAGGTTGATGCTTGTTGGGCATCAGGTTTGCGATTTCGGTCACGAAACCCGAGACATCTTTCAGATGACTCAAGCGATCGGTCAGCGCAGGCCGTTTCATCTTCAGTTCCAAATTGGGAATGATGGAGCAGAGATTCGCATTCCCGCACCGTTCCCCGATTCCGTTAATGGTCCCCTGGACTTGCACGATGCCGGTCTCAATCGCCACTAGCGAGTTCGCCACGGCCATTTCACAATCATTATGCGCATGGATCCCCAATGGCACCGGGCACTCTCGCTGGACAATGGCGCAGATCTTCCGGATCTCCCACGGCATGGTCCCGCCGTTGGTATCGCAGAGAATCACCCGTTCGGCTCCGCCCTCTACCGCTTTGCTGATCGTGTTGAGCGCATAGTCCGGATTCGCCTTGTAGCCGTCGAAGAAATGCTCGGCGTCGTAGAACACCCGACGCCCTTTGCTGCGCAAGTAGGCGACGGAATCTCCGATCAGCTCAAGATTCTTGCTCAACGAGATCCCCAAGGCATCGGTAACGTGCAGCGACCAGCTCTTCCCGAAGAGCGTGATCGTCTTGGTTTCTGCATCGAGCAACGCCTGGAGATTGGGGTCTTTTCGGACAGAATGACTTGCTTTCCTCGTCGATCCGAAGGCGATGACGGCGGCATGCTTTAATGGAATGGTTTTGATCATCCGGAAGAATTCGATGTCTTTCGGATTCGCCCCGGGCCAACCACCCTCGATAAAATGGACTCCGAGTTCATCCAGTTTCTGTGCAACACGAACTTTGTCCTCTGCCGAGAAGCTGACATCTTCCGCCTGCGCACCATCGCGCAACGTCGTATCATAGATTTCCAGCGCCGCCGCTCGATCGGCAGGCAGTCTCAATTCAGGTATTAATCCCCTCACGCGAAAGAACTTCGAACATTTTAGCCGCCACTCCCGAGTGGGACCGCATCCCCACCCCGATGAGCGAGACCTTCGCAATCGCTTCGGTGACCGACACTGACTTCGCCTCGATATCTTTCGCCACAGCATGAATGATGGGCACAGCCTTCTTGAGGTCGGCTCGGGGCACGGTGAACGAGAGATCCGTCATGGCCGCCTGGCTCATGTTTTGAATGATCATGTCGACATTGATGTGGGCCTCCGCGACAGACCCAAAAATCCGCGCGGCGATCCCCGGCTTATCCGGCACCCCGACGATCGTGATCTTCGCTTGATTGCGGTCTCCGGTGACCCCAGCTACCGCCGCCGCTTCCATGTCCGCATCTTCCTTCGTCACAAGAGTTCCCTTTCCTTCTTTGAAGCTCGAATTCACCTCCACCGGCACGTTGAACTTAGCCGCAAACTCGACCGACCTGGTTTGGAGGACTTTGGCCCCGAGACTGGCCATTTCGAGCATCTCTTCATAGGCGATCTTATCGATCCGTCTCGCCGCTGGCACTATATTAGGATCCGCCGTATAGACTCCATCGACATCAGTGAAGATAATGCAGCGATCTGCCTTCAACGCCGCCGCCAGCGCGACAGCAGAGAGGTCGGAACCCCCACGACCAAGCGTCGTCACATCAGATTGTTCGTTGATCCCTTGGAAACCCGCCACGACAGGAATGACGCCCTCTTCGAGGGATTCGCGGATACGATCCGCCGTGACGCGCGCAATGCGGGCTTTGGTATGGGCACTATCGGTAATAATGCCGACCTGCCGGCCCGTAAAGGACCGGGCATTGATCCCGCGCCCGCGCAACTCCATCGCCAGAAGAGCAATGGTCACCCGCTCTCCGGTCGAGAGCAGCATGTCCAATTCGCGCTCATCCGGAGTCGCAGTCGCCTCATGCGCCAGCTTGATGAGACGATCCGTCTCACCGCTCATCGCCGAGAGCACCACCACGATCTGATGCCCCTTGCGCTGCGTCTGGGCCACCCGATCGGCGACGCGGTGGATTCGCTCGATCGTTCCGACCGAAGTACCGCCGTATTTTTGAACGATCAATGCCACGGACTTCAGCTTTTTGCAAAGAACTTGTTCACAAACTTGGTCGCATCACGAGCAGGCATGTTCGTGACTTGGGCATCAGACTCGGTAAAGCGGCGACCGGCGTTCCCAGAACCTTTTCCGCCTCCATCCCCGAACGCATAAAACGCGTGACCCTGCGCTCCCGCCCCGTGATCGCACACCACGAGGAAACGATAGGGCCCTTGTTTGGCCAGCCCCTCGACTAATGGACCGACAAGATCTCGGTCGAACTCTTCAATGCCGCGAACTTTCGCCTTAATATCGTTGCCGTGCATGACCTCATCCGTCAATCCGGCGTGGACATAGACAAAATCCTTCTTGGCGAATTCAGCCAGTGCCACCGTCGCCTTGGTGCGAAGATCTCCACTTGCCAGCCGATCGGGATCCACTGCATCAAGGCCGGCACAGATTCCCACACCACGATGCACATCACTCGTGGCCACGACCGCACCCGTGATACGGTACTTCTCCGCCAGGCTCGGCCACATGACAGCGCGTCCTTCACCCCACAGCCAGACTCAGTTCGCCGGCTTCTTTCCTGTGGCAACCCGTTCATCGTTGACAGGATGATCGCGCAGGATAAGATGCGACGCGCCCATGAGTTTCCGGAGCATATCCGCGCCATCGCCCGTGGGTAAGGCATCGGCAATGGATCGACCGAGTACCGTCTGCGGATCGACGCAGACCGCTCGCGGTTTTCCGTTCACCCACACCATAAGATGACGATGGCCTGCCCCAGGGTAGAACTGGATGGTTTCGGAACCGAGCTGCTCATTGATCGCCTCGATCAATTCACGGGCCTCTTCGGTTTCGATCAAGCCTGCCGTCGCATCGTCCATGATCACATGCGGACCTAACTTCTTGATCTCGCCCCCGCCCTTCCCGCCCTCCGGTTTCAGGGTCACCATCGTGCAGCGATACACCACATCATGTTCCGTCACGGACACGCCTAAACTCGCCGCTTCAAGCGGCCCGGGACCTTGATAAAATTTCTTCGGGTCGTATCCGAGAATCGCGGCGCCGGTCAACCCGCTCCCATGGCGAACACCGTCGGTGGGGATCAGAAGCTGACCGAGCTCTCCGCACTGTGCCAGATGATCAAGATGGGGAGTCGCGGATGATTGGAGCGGCGTGCGTCCGCCCAGTTCTTGCTGGGGGTGGTCGGCCATTCCGCCAGCATGCAAGATCACATATTTCATGAGATCCACACGTTTCTCACACGTTCAATAAACGAGCAACATCCTCACGTGTTGCCTTGACAGTCAGAGGTTGTTTCGACACGCTGATCGCGGTGTCGGCATCTTTCAAACCATGTCCCGTGAGCGTGCATACCACAGTCTCTCCCTCTCGCAAGGTTCCCGCTCGATGCAATTTGGTCACCCCCGCAACCGACGCAGCGGATGCTGGCTCGCAAAAGACGCCTTCGGTCGATGCAACCATCGCGTAGGCCTCAAGAATCTCTTCATCAGTAACCATGTCGATGGCGCCGCAAGATTCCTCCACGGCTTTCAACGCCGCCGACCAGCTGGCCGGATTGCCGATTCGAATCGCCGTCGCAATCGTCTGCGGTTGCTCGACGACCCTTCCCAGAACGATCGGAGCCGCCCCGGCAGCCTGAAATCCCATCATGCGAGGAAGCTTACTGGTCTGATTCGCCATGCGATATTCTCGATACCCCTTCCAGTAGGCGGTAATATTCCCCGCATTGCCGACCGGAAGCACATGGAGGTTCGGAACATCGCCCAGTTGATCGCACACCTCAAAGGCGGCGGTTTTCTGTCCCTCGATACGGAACGGATTCAGGGAGTTCACCAACTCAATGTGGAGCGCGGCCGAGAGGTCCTTGACGAGCGTCAGGGCCTGGTCGAAGTTTCCCTCGATTTGAATCACCGTGGCTTGATGCATCATCGCCTGGGAGAGTTTACCCATGGCAATCTTGCCAGCTGGAATCAGCACATAGACGGACAGTCCCGCGCGGGCCCCATAGGCGGCCGCAGAGGCCGAGGTGTTCCCGGTCGACGCGCACATGACGGCGCGCGCGCCATTCTCCACCGCCTTCGAGATCGCCAACGTCATGCCACGATCTTTGAACGAACCGGTTGGATTCACGCCCTCGCACTTAAGGTAGAGATCAATGCCCGGCGCGATCGCCTTGGCCAGCCGCACCGCATGAATGAGAGGTGTGTTGCCCTCCCCCAAGCTGATAACCGGAGTCTTCTCCGTCACCGGGAGAAACTTGCGGTATTCCTCGATAGTGCCACGCCAGCGATTCATCCGATTACTCGTCCTTGCCCTCGACGCGAATCAGCGTCGTGGGTTCGGAGACAAAAGCCTTGCGGTTGATTTCATGGAGCGCCGCTTGCACATCGCGCTCCTTCGCCATATGTGTCTTGATGACCACCGGCACCGTCTGCCCTTCCCGACGACCCTGCTGCAGCATGGACGAAATACTGATACTGCAGCGACCTAATTCACTGGCGATCTGCGCCAACACCCCGGGCCGGTCCACAACCATGAATCGCAAGTAATAGAGGGAACAGATTTCTTCCATCGGCTTCATCCGGAGGGGTCGCCGCTGATCCTGCTGGAACGACGCAGCTGGTACCCGTCCTATTGCACCCTTGAGCAGATTCCGTCCGATCGCGATCACATCGCTCACCACAGCGCTCCCAGTCGGCATTGATCCAGCCCCCCGGCCGTATAACACGACATCCCCGACCGCGTCACCGACAAGTTGAATCGCATTGTAGACGCCCTCAACCTGCGCAATGGGGGACACCGATGGCAGCATCGTGGGATGAACCCGGGCTTCAACTTCGCCAGCCACGAGCTTTGCGATACCCAACAGCTTGATCGTAAATCCAAACTCCTTCGCGTATGCAATATCCGTCGGGGTGATGTGCGTAATCCCCTCGGTATAAATCTCTTTGAAATTGACCGGGGTGCCATAGGCGAGACTGACAAGAATGGCGAGCTTGTGCGCTGAGTCGATTCCAGCCACATCGAAGGTCGGATCCGCCTCGGCATAACCAGCTTGCTGTGCGTCCTTGAGTACCGCCTCGAAACTGTGGCCCTCATGGGTCATCCTCGACAAAATATAGTTGGAGGTCCCATTGATAATGCCATAGATG
>JACPZN010000362.1 GCA_016195505.1 Nitrospirota bacterium
CCGCACCTCTTGAGCAGGCGTGGCCAAGGCTACGACGGTCCGATAGAGCCCTTCGCCGAAGTGTCCGAGCTGAATCGATGGATGAAGATACGTGCCGCTCACTTCGTTCATGATCGTTGGTGTGATCAACGGCAGCATTTGGCGCCCTAACGTCATCGCCGCTTGCCGTTCCTGGACGGCGACCAACACCATGACGCCGTGTTCCTGCTGTGTGGAGCCGATCCCCCACTTTTCATAGAGCGTCGACGCATATTCATTCGCCGAGGCAAACGGCTTGAGGCTGGGCACCGTCACCACCACCATTTCAACGCCGGTTTTCCGTTCAAGGTCCTGACACACGGAACGAATCCGTTCTTTCCAGTCCCCCTCCAGCACCTGGGCATGGTCGCTGACGTAACCCATTGGGCCAGGAAGCGGTGGACGCTCTTTCTGCTGCTCATAGAGCGACGCTTGGCTCGCGCCGCCCAAAGTCAACAGCAGCAGGCTCAGCGACGCAATCACTGCTCCCCATCTGGAAAACATGCGCGTCATCTCTGTCCCAACCGTTGTTCCACCGCTATCACCAATTGACCCAGACTCTCAAGATATCGGTCCATAAGCCTCGGCACTTCTTTATGACCTGGAGATATTTGTCCTCGTTTGAGCAACAGCGCATCACGAAGACCCGTAAGATCGATTCCCAAATGAGCCTCGGAATCCTTCAATAATGGCTCGCCATGAGAAAGGACTGACCTGCCCGATAATCGCTGCACACCACGCAGCACCGGCAACAACGCCGTGATCGACAGCGGCATCAGAATGGTCATAGCCTCTTCTGTGCATCCGCCTTCCACTAAGCGCTGCCGAACGCGCAGGAGATTTCCCCGCAGGGATTGCAATACTTCGCCGGCCAGGTGGTGCGAATCGACTTTGAACCCGACAAACGGGTCCTGCCCCCACAGCAGGCGGTGGCATTCGTGGATGTCGAGATACTCCAGTGGAAACGCGAAGGCTGCCGATTGGAGATCGGCCCTGGTCAAAAACAGCGGCACTACCACTTGCTCTTTGCTCCATCGTTTGTGAATGCCATTGTACTTTTTGAGCACTGCGACATCATAGGATGACACGAATAGCAGGAGATTCAGGTTGGAGCGACCGGGCAGAAATTCCCCTCGGACGGCGCTGCCATAGAGGAGCACGCCTTCCAGTTGACTCGCATAGGCCTGTGTCACATCTTTCACATAGGCTCGCAACAATTGCTGCGTCTCTTCCGGCAACCCATCAATCGTCCACTTCACGGATAACACGTTGTTACCTCGTACCTCCTACAGGCAAATCCTGCGCTGAAGGATCCGGCAGGAATCCTGCAGCTATCATGCGGTCGATCAGATCAAACGGAGGAGTCCGACGGAGCCCCGCCGTCGTGGATAGCACGCGATATCGTAACCGTGCATTGCGATCCAGCGTACGGAACACCCGGTCGCGGAGAAAGGAGAACACGGGATTCGCGGTGTTCCAGAACAGGACTTGTTCGTCTGCCAGCTTCTGCAGCATCGTGACCTGAGGCCTGCGCGAGTCCTCATAGCTCTTGAGCTTCATGGCTGAGTAATCTTTCGCCGTCAGGCACTCGGGCAGAAGATCCGCCAGTGTCATCGCATCCACCATCGCCTGCATGCGCCCTTGAGAGGCATGAGGATTCATGGCATGCGCGGCATCCCCGATCAACACCGCCCCGTCCGCCACCCACGTCGGCGTGCGCACACGCCCCGTTGGCATGAATGCGGTGTGATCCCAACCGGTCAACGCTCGAAAGACCGATTCGCAAGACGGATCGATCGCGATCCAGGCCTGCTGTAAGGCGGGAATGCCCTGCGCCTTGACTTGGTCGTACGAACCGGTGTCGATCATATAGAAGAGGTAGACTTTATTCCCTGCGGCGGGAAACATGCCGAGGATCGTCCGTTTCCCGACAAAATACTTCGCCTCGGGCACCGGAGTAGGCGCATCCAGAATGGAAATGAGATAGCCCTGCGGATAGAGATGAAGATCGGCCGGGATTTGCAAGGCCTCTCGAACTTTAGAAAAAACCCCATCTGCGCCGACGACCACTTTGGCCTTCACAGTCACCTGGTCTGTTCCTCGCTTGGCTGTCAGCCCAACGACCTGCTGGCGCTCTCGAAGCAGTCCCGTGAACGTCGCTCCATACCAGAGCGACACAGATTGTTCAGCCTGGATGGCGTCAAGAATTGCATGATGCGCCACATTCGGCAGCGTCACGACTGCTTGATTATACGGTGGGGGCAGATCGCCATAGTCCACTGTGCACAGCCGTTCACCACCGACGCGGCAGAAATGAAACTTGCGCACCGCACGCGTAGACTCAACCGGTAACTTGTTCAGCAATCCAAGGCGATCGAGGACTAGTTGTCCGTTCGGCTGAAGGATTTCACCGCGCAACCCCTGTGGCGGTCCCGGTGCTTGTTCCAGGACGATCGTCTTGATGCCCTTCTGAGCAAGCGCCAGGGCAAGCACTGCCCCGCCCCCACCGGCCCCAACCACCACAATGTCTGTTTCAATCACCGCCTCAGTCATAGCTCTTGCACTCATTCCTTCCACGGACCAAATCGTTCTTCATCATTCCACATCGTCAGAAACTTCACGCGGGCTCTGGCCGCGAGCGCATGGTCCCTGATTACATCCAGCCGTTCATCGTTATAACGATTGCCGCTGGTCGTATGATTCATCGACCCGTTGGTATTGACCTCGTCATCGACAACCACTTGCTTCAGATGCATGAGGCCGTCGTGCCGATTGACCTTGATGGGAATCCGAGCTTCTTGAAGAACCGACAGCGCCATCCGCTGCTTGGCATCGTCAAGCCGTTCGCGGTCGCTAATGACACGCACATCGACGCCACGCTTTTTGGCCTCGACCAGTGCCCTGACCGCAAGCGGGGATGTCAGTCCATACACCGCGACAAAAATGTATCGTGTGGCGTGCTCATAAATCTGGACGACCCGCTTGAGTGGCTCGTCCTCCGGGGAATACCACACCTCCACCGAAGCGGCAGAAACTTCCCACTTCGGCCCACACAGAACGCTCACCACCAGCCAGAACAGAAGGCCCGCGCAGGACCTCATGCGGACATAGGGTAACGGGGACTGGATCATTCCAGCTCGAACAGGTCACGGAAATGGTCTTCGGATGATTCCCAGGCCTGCTGGGCATGCGTTTGAAACCAATGTCGAAGGAACTGTTTCTGACCATGCGTCAGCATCTGCTTGATCTCATGAGAGCGTCCCTGGAGCGGTTGGAGAAAACCCACCTTTTTGGCCACATCCAGCGTCGCTGTCCGGACATATACGCTGGTGAACACCGAGGGTGTCGGTTCCTCACCCTCGCCTTGAACCCAGACGGATAGAAACTTGTCAAGGGTGAGCCCGGCGCTGTCCATGGCGGGTTCCGTATCATGAAACAGCTCGTTCTCGGATTCAGTCAACGGGGTGGCTTCTGAAGCTCGAAAGAGAAAGTTTTTTTTCCACATCGCGGACTCTCCAAAAGGAGTCGGCATAGTGGCGGCTGAGCCGGATCAAAGTCAAGCAACAGCCCCGGTTGGTCGGCTCAGCGTGATCGGATCGGTAAATGC
>JACPZN010000363.1 GCA_016195505.1 Nitrospirota bacterium
GGTGACGGTTACCCCGCTGCTTGCCTTTTGGTTTGTGCGGGCTACACCAGGACAGGAAGACACGCGTGTGATCGGCATGTTGCGCGGTGCCTACCAACCCTGTCTTAGATGGGCGATCGCGCGACCGGCGTGGGTGGTCACACCAGCCGTTGGACTATTTATTGCGAGTCTCGGAATTAGCGGATGGCTTGGCATTGAGTTTGTGCCCCGACTCGACGAAGGAGATATGGCGATTCAACTCTGGCGTTTGCCCAGCGTGTCGCTGAGCGAGTCGGTCCGGAATTCCTTAGACGTTGAACGGGCGCTTCGCAGATTTCCGGAAGTCGTGCAGGTGGTGACCAGAACCGGGAGCCCCGAGGTGGCGACCGACGTGATGGGGGTGGAGATGTCCGATGTGTTCGTCATTCTCAAGCCGCAGCAGGAATGGACGACGGCTCGCACGCGCGAAGACCTGATCGCAAAGATGAAGCCCGCCATTCTCGAGGCGGTCCCGGGCGTCGGCCTCGGGTTTACGCAACCGATCGAGATGCGTTTTAACGAATTGATCGCAGGGACTCGCTCCGACCTCGCCGTCAAGATCTTTGGGCCTGATCTAGAGGTGCTCACGCAGCAGGCCGAGGCTGTGGCGCGTCTGTTGACAACCGTGCGCGGCGCGGCAGACGTCAAAGTGGAGCAGGTCGCGGGCCTTCCACTGTTGCGAGTGATTGTGGACCGGGAACAGATCGCTCGCTATGGGCTCACGGCAGATGAGGTGCTCACCCTCGTCCAAACCACACGCGTGGGACACGTTGTCGGCACCGTGGTCCAAGGCTAACGACGCTTTGACCTCGTCGTCCGCTTAGCCGACAGCGCATCAGCTGATCCTGCTGTATTGGGCAATCTGCTCATTCCAACCGCTCATGGTGAACTCGTCCCCCTCTCCCGCGTAGCGGCCATTCGAGTGGACACGGGACCGGCACAGATCAGCCGAGAGCATGTGCAGCGACGCATCGTGGTGGAGAACAATATTCGAGGAAGGGACTTAGGGAGCTTTGTTTCCGAGGCTCAGCGTGTGATCGCGCGTGAGATACTGCTCCCGACAGGGTACGAGTTGACCTGGGGTGGGCAGTTTCAGCATCTTCAAGAAGCCAGCCGCCGGTTAGCTGTGGTCGTGCCCATCACCCTCCTCCTGATTCTGGGTGTGCTATCGGTCATCTTTGGGGCCATGCGTCCCGCGCTCCTGATTTTCCTCAATGTCCCCTTGGCCTTATCTGGTGGCATCGTGGCCCTCTGGCTACGCGGCTTGCCACTTAGTATCTCAGCGGTCATCGGATTCATTGCCCTGTTTGGCATTGCTGTACTCAACGGTGTGGTGCTGGTCAGCCACATCCGGCAACTTGAAACCGAAGGGCTTTCAACGGATCAAGCCGTTATACAAGGGGCGATGGACCGACTGAGGCCCGTGCTGATGACGGCACTCGTGGCCAGCCTCGGCTTTCTCCCTATGGCGGTGGCCACCAGCATGGGAGCAGAAGTGCAACGACCACTCGCCACCGTCGTGATTGGAGGGTTATTTACCTCGACCCTCTTAACATTGATGATCATCCCGGCACTTTACAAGCGGGTGTGCGCACAGAGGGCGTAAATCAAGAGAGTCGGTTGGTTCACGTCGGAGTGACCCGATCGAGGGGGCCAATGGTCGGTAGCATGCACAGGGATAAATGTGTCGAACCACAGTCATAGAAGACTGTATTTACAGACTGCGCGGTACTGGGTACTATTCATTGCCAACGCCTTCCGCTTGCGCCATATCGAATTATGAGTGCGCGGGCTTAACCCCACATGGTACGCTGGCCAGGGCATTTCCATGAACAATGAAGAAGAAACCGGCAAGGGATTTCAGCGCGTGAGCCAAGGCGGCATGGGCCAGGCCATCGCTATTATGTGGTTGGCGGGTAGTCTGGCAGTTCCGGAGTCGGGACTGGCCGGGGTACATCTCGTCCTTGCAGCGAACGGCCACGATTTGCAGAGTCAGGTGAAGGCCACCGCCAGCAAGGTGATTCCTGCGGTCGTGAGTATCGCCTCGACCGTGATGGTGCGTGACCAGGCGTTCAGTGATGATGCGCTGCCGTTCGGCCTATTCAAGGAGCCGCCGACCCGTCGACAATATGGGCAGGGGTCCGGCGTGATTGTCTCACC
>JACPZN010000395.1 GCA_016195505.1 Nitrospirota bacterium
ATCGACATAGATGAAGTCCCGCGTTTGCCGTCCGTTTCCATTGACAATCGCTTGCTCGTTATTCAGCAGCTTTTGAATAAAGATCGCGACCACACCAGCCTCTCCGTCAGGATCCTGACGTGGGCCGTAAACATTGGCATAACGCAGGTTCACCACTTGAAGTCCGCTTACTCGTTGATAGTAGGATAGATACTGCTCCCCACACAGCTTGCTGATGCCGTAAGGCGACAGAGGCCGCGTGACATGGGACTCAGGAGCAGGATAAATCTCCTGCTCACCGTAAATCGCCCCACCGGAAGATGAGAACACCACCTTCCGCACACCGTGCCTGACCGCTTGCTGCAACACGTTCAACATCCCAAGGACGTTCACCTGGGCATCGAATATTGGATCTTCTACAGATTTTCGGACGTCCATCTGTGCAGCAAGATGCATGACAATATTCGGCCGTTCGTTGCGAAACACCCGTTCAAGTCGCCAACTTTGAATGTCCAGCTTGCAGAAACGAGCGGCACGATTCAGATTTCTCCGTTTTCCTGTGGACAGATTGTCCACGACAACAACCTCGTGCCCTTCCTGAATAAGCCGATCAACCACATGCGACCCGATAAAACCAGCACCTCCAGTCACGAGTACCTTCATGCATGCCCCCATCGCCTTTGAGTTCGTGCCATCATCTGTCCACCGTCTACCCGATCAGGTTGTGATCTCGCATTCAAAACCAACAAGAATCTCCCGGTTCCCTTTGCGCCCTATCACGGGAGAATCGAGCACACCTTTCAACTCAAGCCCCAAATCAGCGGCACATACGATGACCTTCTCAGTCACCGCCTCGCGCTGCGCATCATCTCGCACGATCCCCCCTCGCCCCACCTGCCCCTTGCCGACTTCAAACTGCGGCTTCACTAATGCCACAACCATTGCGGACGTCTTGAGTAGGCGAACAACAGCTGGTAATACCAATGTCAGGGAAATAAAGGACACGTCGATCACCGCCAGATCGATCGGATCAGGAACCGCTGCACGGTCAACATACCGAATGTTAGTCCGTTCGAGCAAGACAACACGAGAATCTTGCCGGAGTCTCCACTCAAATTGTCCATACCCAACATCGACAGCATAGATGCGGGTGGCTCCTCGCTGCAACAGACAGTCGGTGAACCCGCCGGTCGAGCATCCGACATCCAGACCAATCAGCCCGCGTGGATCAAAATGAAAGGCATCAAGCGCCGCAGCCAATTTGTCACCTGATCGACTGACGAACAACGCAGGCTGCACAACCTCAATCCGCGCATCCAACGGCACCAACTTCGCGGGCTTATCCACCATGATCCCATCAACCGATACTCCCCCCGCCAACACCGTTCTCGCTGCAGCCTCCCTGCTTGACACCAAGCCTTGGACCATCAGCACACGGTCCAGCCGTTCTTTGTGAACACGCGGGGTGGAGGCCATAGATATTAGGGAAGCAACGCTTCAGAACGCAGGCAGACACAAGAACCAGGACCAAGAACGCTAGGAGGACAGTTCATCGACTTCGTCATCTGGCGTGTAGGCGTGGATTCGTTTTTTGCCGTTCTTATCTTGAACGAGCACTTCTACTTTATGTTCAGCTTCTTCGAGGATCTTGAGACAATTTTTTGAAAGGCGAATACCCTCTTCGAAGATCTTGAGCGATTCGTCCAGAGGAAGATCGTTTTTCTCGAGCTCACCAACAATGACTTCCAACCGCGCCATTGCCTGTTCAAATTTTACCGCTGCCACAACACGCCTCGTGATTAGAGTGTAGAGCCCACATTATACTCGACGACATCACGATTTCAAACTGATGAATCGTCATATACCCGCGTGACCAGACAACTCAATCGCCCGCTTGCTAATAGAGCCTCCAACTCCTGTCCAACCTCTACATCATGTGCTCGACGAAGAATCTGACCAGACGGGACAGTGTGAAGGATGCTGTAGCCACGCCCAAGAACCGCCAATGGACTCAGGGTATTGAGTTGCGCCAGCATTGCCTGGGTCCGATGACGATGCTGCGCCAAGAGTATTCGCATATACCCTTCAAGGCGCTTCGAAAATTGCGGGATTGTCACCAGACCTTGCTTAATCGCAAGAATAGGATTGAGACTGGATAGATCGCGCTGCACCTCGTGAACCCGCTCACGCCCAGACGTGAGCAGTTGCTGAACCATCTCGCGCAATCGATCCACCATATCATCTGTCCGTTGC
>JACPZN010000371.1 GCA_016195505.1 Nitrospirota bacterium
ATCACGCGCGCACTCGCGGATCAATCGCGAACGATCCGCATACCGGTCCACCAGACAGAAGCATCCCATCGGATACTTCGCGTGACACGCCGACTCGGACAACAGTTCGGACGGCCGGCTCGCTTGGAAGAGATCGCGCACGTGCTCCGCATGAGGCCGGAACGGCTCCACGAGACTGTGCAGGCGTTCCAGGAGCCGGTGGCATTGGAAAACCCGATCGGTGATGGGGACACACAGTTTGGGGACATGATTCCCGATCAGCAGGCAGTTCCCCCCGATGCCCACGTGCACCGGACCGAGATGACTCAACAGTTGGACCGGATACTGAGCACCCTCACACCGCGGGAGCAAACGGTGATTCGTCTCCGCTTCGGGATCGGCTACGATGACGCCTGTACCTTGGAGCAAGTGGGCCAAAGCTTATCCGTGACGCGCGAACGCATCCGTCAAATCGAGGCGAAAGCGCTCAAGAAACTCAAGACACCCGAGATTAAGGAACTCTTTGCCGCGATCAAATAAAATCCCCAAGCTTATCTGCATCTAGGGCAGGGCAAGCGCCCTGCCCTCGGGACCCGACTTCCCCCCTATCAATCAGTTATGCGACAATGCCGGTCGTATGTGGGATCTTCACGCCATCTCGACAAACATGCCCTCGCCTGCGCGAAACACTCCTTCGCCTGTGTCGTTGAAACACACCGGCCTCGTCCTAATCGTGTGTGCTATGACGATCATGGGCTACGCGCATCCAGGGGCGACTGAAGACACGCCCCTCTCTATCCCTTCGGTCGTCGCAAAAGTCCGCCCCTCAGTCGTCACGATCCTGACACGCGGGGTTCCTGCGGGCCCGTCACCACACACAGCCCAGTCCGGCTCCGGCTCTGGCATTATTATTGATGCCAGTGGCTATATCCTGACGAACAACCACTTAGTTGAAGGGGTAAGCAGTCTGGTTGTGGGGCTCTCCACCGGCCGACTCACACCAGGTCGCGTGGCGGCTCGGGACTTCTTGCTCGACTTGGCGCTCGTGAAGATCGCTGCGCAGGATTTAGTCCCCGCTACCTTGAACCAATCTGCGCAACTGGAAATCGGCGAGACAGTCGTTGCGATTGGAAACCCATTGGCATTAAAGGGTGGCTCTACGGTGACCGTCGGCGTGGTGAGTGCGCTGGATCGCTCCGTCCTCACCCCCAACGGGGAAACACTGTACGATCTGATTCAGACCGACGCAGCGATTAATCCTGGCAACAGCGGTGGCCCGCTGGTGGATCTGACAGGCCAGGTGGTCGGCATCAATGTGGCCATCGCCCCTTCGGCCCAAGCCATCAGCTATGCCATTACCCTTGAGGCCGTCTACCCTCACATCCAATCGATGATGCTGCGGGGCTCCGTGACCAGGCCAGATTTCGGCTTTACTCCGGTGACGATCACCCCGAGTGTTGCCGCGAGTTTTGGATTGGACGCGGATCGCGGCATTTTAGTGCTCAATGTGGATTCGTCGAAACCCGCGGGAACTTCAGGGCTACAAAGCGGGGATGTGATCACCGCGCTCGATCAGCATCAGATCTACAACATGGGCGATTTCTGGCACAACGTCATGCGAGAGGGAGACACTCCGGCCATCCTGCTGACCGTACAAGGACGCAACGGTCAATCACACGTGAGAATTCAACGTCCTCCCCTTCAGAAGGTGAGTCAGTGACCGGCCCGAATGTCGTTGAGCCTCAAACCGAGACAACGGCTCCCAATTCTCACCGTTCATTAGCTGGAATGGTCCTCATCTTTCCAGAGCCAGTTTCCTATTCGATCGTATGGGAGCTTCAGTCTCGCCTTCGCTACGAGCGCACGCTCAACCTCAGACCTGACACGGTGCTGATTTTGGAACATCAGCCTGTCTATACTCTGGGGCGAAGCACGCTTGTGTCCCATTGGGGAGGCAACGAAGATATCTTGCGTGCGAACGGAACGGAATTGTATCGCGTGAACCGCGGAGGATCTGTGACCTACCATGGTCCCGGACAAATCGTGGTGTATCCTATCCTCAAACTTGCTCACCATGCCGCAGGCCCAAGGCAATTGGTCTGGCTGCTGGAAGAGGTCATTATTCGCCTGCTCAATCTCTGGAAGATCGAGGGCTACCGGATCGACAAGAAGCCAGGCGTCTGGGTCAAGGCGCCGGAGCCGGCCAAGATCGCTTCCATCGGCATACGAGTTGAACGGGGAGTCACCTTGCATGGGTTCGCGCTCAACGTCGATATGGACCTGACGCCGTTTCAGCAGATTCATCCTTGCGGGTTCACCGATTGCTGTGTGACATCTATGGCTGCTGTGCACAAGGCAGCTCTCCCTGTCACGATCATCAAGCACGAACTCGCTCGGATATTCGGCGCCGTATTTGCACTGGACTGGGCGTTTGTGGAGAAGAACCCGGACAAACACCCCGCTGCTTCCGGCGATAAGATGGGTCGCACACATACATCCATCGTGTAATTGATGGAGGGCTTATGCAGGAACTTGATACGCATACTTTTCGTCTTGCGGTCGCACAATTCGATCAGGCAGCGGAGGCCATGAGTCTTGACCCGAACCTCCGTGAACGCTTGAAGCTCCCCCAACGCTCACTCATCGTCAGCCTTCCGGTGCGCATGGATGATGGACGGGTGGAGGTCTTTGCCGGCTATCGGGTGCAACACGACTCGTCGCGTGGCCCGTCCAAAGGGGGCATCCGCTACCACCCGGATGTGAGTCTCGGCGAGGTCGCCGCTCTCGCGATGTGGATGACGTGGAAATGCGCCTTAGCCGGCTTGCCTTACGGCGGAGCGAAAGGGGGAGTAAAGGTCGATCCTAAGGAATTATCCCACGCCGAATTACAGCGATTGACCAGGCGCTACGCCGCGGAAATCTTCCCACTGATTGGTCCCGACAAAGATGTGCCGGCCCCGGACGTAGGAACCGACGCACAAATCATGGCCTGGATAATGGACACCTACAGCCAGCAAGTTGGATATGCCGTTCCAGGCGTGGTGACCGGTAAACCCTTATCACTTGGCGGCAGTCTCGGTCGTGAAGAAGCCACGGGTCGCGGGGTCGTCTATGCCACGGTGGAAGCGCTGCAATATCTAAAGTTGTCGATCGAGAATGCAGCGGTGGCGATTCAAGGATTCGGGAATGTTGGCTCGCACACCGCGCTCATCATGCAGCAGCGGGGCGCGCGCGTCATTGCGGTCAGTGATATGAGCGGGGGAATCTACAATGCCAAGGGGTTGGACGTTCAGGAGCTGCTCCGGCGTTACCGTGTACCCGGCCAATCGCTTCGCGGCACAAAGCTGGGGGACGCAATCACCAACGAGGAATTGCTGCAACTGGACTGTACCGTGCTCGTTCCGGCCGCCCTCTCGGAGCAAATCACCGGGAAGAATGCCCACCACCTGCGTTGTCGGATCCTGGCAGAAGGAGCAAATGGTCCCACGACCCTTGAGGCCGATCGCATCCTCGAAGACAAAGGCATCTTCATTATTCCCGATATTCTTGCGAACTCCGGCGGGGTGATCGTATCTTATTTCGAGTGGGTACAGGATCTTCAACGCTTCTTTTGGAGTGAAACGGATGTTCAGCGTCGCCTGCAAGATATCATCACGTCTGCCTTCCAGCGCACACTTCACTTCTCGACCGAACGACGGACATCAATGCGCATGGCGGCACTCATGAGTGGGATCGACCAAGTCGCCCAAGCTCATCTCCAGCGAGGACTCTATCCCTAAGTGCGTTCCCAGTTCATGCCAACTCCCGATACGGACATGCTGCGATGAAAGAATATGCACTGGCGATGATTGCCGGAATGTGGTTGGCCGACGGACTGGCCTTGCTCCTGCTCCCTCGATTCGTCATTGACCATGTGCGCACGGCCATTCAGATCACTACCGCCCTCCGGCCCTGGCAACTATCCTCGGTCTTCGTCGGCACCGCGTTGTTCTGGGCAGGGCTCGAACTCCAATATCAGCCGCTTTGGATCTGTGCGGCGGGAGGGATGGTGTGCAAAGGGATTTTCCTAGCGTTTGCTCCCGCACCAAGACGCGAGCAGCTGGTAGCATGGTCATTGGGAAGAGAAGATGTCGACTATCGGTTCTGGGGGCGCGGTCTCTCTACGCTTGCCGTCCTGCTCCTCCATGCGCTAGGGTGGATCGGACAGGAATGATGCGGACAGGGCGCTGGAGCATCCGATGACTCGAAACGTGATCGCAGCAGCCTGGGAACAACACCGTGGAAACGCCTGGCCTCAATTCTCAAGCCCAAACCAGGGGCAGTTGATGACGCTTGATACGGTGATCAGCGGTTGTGTGGTTTTCTACCTAGACAGTCCGGAGGGGCTCGATCATCAACGTATTGCCATCGTGAAAGATTGTCTGGGAGATCTGGACGATCTGACAGGGGAGCTCGACCCTGACTCTCAGTCCTACTTTCTCCGACTTCGTCAACTCGGCGAAATGCTGCTGGCGACGGGGTCACATTTCTAGCTGCCGACCGTCATGACAAGTCCGGTCTAGGCCGCAGGTAGAGCAGAAGCTCAAATTCTGGTTTCTTGCAGGTTCGGCAACTCTTGGATAAAATAATTCATTGTTTAGACAGCCTACCAATTACGATCGGCCATACAACGATTACCAATTTCATGCCAGCATTGAGGTGAAGGAGGAGTCAATGAGAGTGAACAGTGTTGCGTGCACGCTAGCCCTTATACTCGTAGCAACTCTCGCCGGATTCCTTTCTCTGGTTCATGCCGAGCCCTATGAATTGAGCAAGAATGACGTGATGGAGCCGAAAGGGATTTCGAGTAACAGTATCTCACTGTTCGGCGTCAAACTTGGTGACACAGAAGCCAAAGCCCTCGATATCCTTGTGAACGAAAAGATATCCGGAATCAAGGCCGAGCAAGAAGCCACCTTCATCTTCCTGCTTGATCAGCGCAAGCCGACCGGCCCCATGGCCGGCGTGCGCATCCAGGATGGAAAGGTTGATCTCATTTTCATCAATAACCGTTTCGCGCACAAGACCAGAGGCATCTTTCGCAACGTGCTGAACAGCGAAAGCCCGGAAGACATCCGGAAGTTATTGGGCCAAGAAGAGTACAGCGATGAAAACGTCATGGGCGCCGTCATGGCCTACGACAAACAAGGCTTCCAAGTGAACTACCTCGGCAAGGATATCAACATCGAGTTCGCCCAGCCGCACTGACCCTCTAGCTCCCTAGAACTTCTAACAAATCATGGTGTGGATCCCTGTTTCTTTCGCAATTCACCGAGCGTTGCAAAAGGCTGCGCTGTCCCCCCAGCATGAGTTGCCTGTGATTGCCATCCATGGAGGGAGAAATCATCGGGAAGAGGAGAGGCTTTCGTTCCTTGCCAGGCCCCATAATATCTCGACGATTGGCCACTACCGCCGTCATCCATGGTGACGTCATATTGACCCATGTCTGAAGAGTTCCGTACCACCACCCCATGGAACTGTCGCTTCTCCCAAATGGTGGAGAAAGGCGTTTGAGTATATGGGATCTGGTCAATGCCCTTGTGAAAGGCCGCAATGAGTGGACCTAATACGGGGGCAAGCGCCATATCGAAAAAGATAAATGGGTTCTTGGTGGGGGACGAAAGCTCCGCTTCCGTCAGTCCGCTGTACAGGGCCGTTGCCGATGACGGAATTGGAGCGTTTTCTTAATCGAGGTTGGTTCATGCAACTCGACGAGTAGGTCCCAATTCTCAAAAACTACAAATCGGATGAACACAGGCTCTGTTTTATTGGGAGGCATGGAATGAATTGTCACTTCCCCAAACTGAGCCCAGGGTGGAAACTTAGCCTGTGTCGGTTCGCCTGCAGCTTAAACTGCTGGGATCCAAGTCAACATAGTGCTCGCCACCAGGATATACGACGACAGGATTAAAGGTCGGTTTGCTCTTTTAGTCATCAGACCCTTCTGAGGAACGCTTCTTTCTCAAGCGTAGCTGCGAACTAGATGTTCGTCAAAGGCAACGGTGTTTAAACTGAAGATCGCTATGGCGATAGGGTCTCCAAACAGGACTAGAACTGGACAGAGTTGTGCCAGAAACCCAGGAAGGTTAGTGCACCGTTTCGGTCAAGCGGAGACCATAGTCGATGAGGCTCTTGGCGGTGTTCCAGCGGCGGTTTGAGTTGAGG
>JACPZN010000383.1 GCA_016195505.1 Nitrospirota bacterium
GCAGCAGGCGGGCATTGACGAACTGATTGGGGAACAATTCACCGTCGTCGTTCGGGAAGACCGCTTTCAGCCGCACCGTCCCGGTGTTCGGATCGATCTGGTTGTCCACAGTTAACAGGGTTCCTGCAGCCAGCTTTCGCTTCTGCTCCCGGTCAAACGCTTCGACCGGCAACGGTTCTCCGGTTTTGAGCTTGTCGAGCACGGCAGGGAGACTGTCTTCGGCGATGGTGAATACCACGGTAATCGGCTGAAGTTGCGTGATGACCAGCAACCCATTGGCATCGTTCGCACGGACCAGGTTGCCCTGATCCACGAGGCGCAATCCGATGCGTCCATTAATAGGCGCGGTGATGTGGGAGTACGTGATCTGCAGCTTGGCGTTGTCGATCTGTCCCTGGTCGGACTGGACCATTCCTTCCAACTGCCGGACCAACGCCTCCTGGGTGTCGAGTTGCTGCTTGGGGATAAATCCCTGCTGCAAGAGCCCGCGGTACCGTTCGAGATCGAGTTTGGCATTTTTTAGCTGCGACCGGTCGCGCGCCATCTGACCCTCGGCCTGCGTCAATTGCACCTGAAATGGACGCGGATCGATTTCGGCCAACAGATCCCCGGCATGGACCGTCTGGCCTTCTTTGAACCGTACCTGCATCAGCTGTCCGTCCACGCGACTCCTCACCGTCACGGTATTGAGCGGAATCACCGATCCGAGTCCGTTGAGAAAGATGCCGATATCGCCCGTCTTTGCAGCCGCGACCACCACCGGCATCGTTCGCGTTGCCTGGGGGTTCTGTCTTTGGCCGGCGGCACGCAATGGGGTCTCGTCGGACTTGGTCAACAGGGCGTATCCGACGACGGCTAAGATACAGGCCACAAAGAGCCCCAGCACCCAACGCTTGAGCAATGTGGCGAACCTGACAGGTTCCGGCATCTCGTCCTTTCCCGGTTCCTCGGAGAACGTCGTCATCATCGACCTTTACAATGGACCGTATGCGAGCCGGCTCGCTTCCTACCTCGCCTATTTGAGCCGTTCTCTGGTGGTTTGCAAATAGTCGCGCGACACCTGCCAGCGCCGTTGGAGTTTGGCATAGAGTTCATCCAACTTAGCTTGCTGCTCCGCAGACAACTTGGTCTTGATCTCAGCCACACCCTTGGTCAGGGCCTGTTCGACTTCCGGTTGATGCGAAAAGCGCAATTGTAAGATTTCCACATGGGCCCGGCTGACCATTGGTTCGATGTCCGCTTGTTGTGCCGGCGTCAAGGACAACTCCTGTGTCAACCGCTTCATGATTCGCCCATGTTTCGCGGCCGGGCCCCGCTCCCATCGCTGTTCCTGCTCGTGTTGATGATAGAGGGTGGTTCCGGCGATGCCCGTCAGTGCTCCCGCACAGAATAAGACAGCGAGTGCACCCCACAATTTCCCTGGTGTCATTACAGACCCTCCATACGTCCGCCTACTCGGTAAGAGGCACCGTCGCGTCGAGCTCGTTCGACAACAGTGCGGTCAGTTCGACCGTGTCCGTCATCGTCCTGCCGCTTCCTTTCGAGTAGTAATGCGCGGAGCGTCTGTCGCGCGCGATGTGCCCGCACTTTCACGTTGACCACAGTCCACCCCAGCAGACCTGCCGCCTCGCGGACGGAATAGCCGTCAAGGTGGACCAGCGTCAGCACGAGACGGTTTTCAGCCGACAAATGTCCCAATGCCCATTGCAGCAGCTCCGACGCCTCCTGCCGCCTGGCCTGTTCACGAAATTGGTCGTCGGATTCCGCGGCCAGCACATGGTCCATCCAGGCCTGATGCTCCGTGGCCAATGCGCTCACCGGCAGTTCCTCCCGCCGCCTTGCCCGCCAGAAGTCATAACAGGCCCGGACGGCGATGCCGGACAACCAATGTTCAAACGGAGTCTGACCCGAAAAGCTCGACAAGCTGCTGTAGGCTCGGACGAAGACGTCATGCGCGACCTCCGTCACGCGATCGGACGGCACATGCCGGTTTGCGATTTTTGCGACATGCTGCTGATAGCGCGTGATCAACTCCGCAAAACGGTCGATCTCTCCCTGCAGCACGCGCTGGATAATCTCACGATCATCGGACACCAGAGTCTGCACTCCAATGAAACCGGCACACCCCGCCGCCAGGTGCCCCGCCATTGCATCATAGCCCATCCACGGACGTGACCACACCACATCACCGATGAACAGGTCTCGTGTAGTCACGTTACCTCGTGGCTTAGCTGGCCTGCAGACTGCTCTCAGCATCACGTGGCGTACCCTCCGGTACCGAAGTCATGTCCTCGGTCGACTGTTCATGGTCACCCGCATCCATTCCCTGGCTGCTGAACAGACGTGCGCGATGTATCTGCCGCATCTGGTGACGAAGGGCTTTCTGTTTCTCACGCTGTTCGGGCGTCAGGACTGCGTAGAGATCGCGCTTGGCTTTAATCTTCATGAAACTCAGCTTGGCTTCGAACGATTCGCGCTCTTTGATCTTGGCTTCGATGACGGATAGCTCCGTCTTCTCATCCGTCACGAGCGCCCTGAGTTCCCGATTCGCCACCTGAACA
>JACPZN010000052.1 GCA_016195505.1 Nitrospirota bacterium
AGTACCAGCTTTGTGTCGCGTCGTCTTCGGATAATTGGCGCAGGCGTGGTTCTACTCTTGGTGTGTTGGTGGATCTCGTCTCCTCGAGCTGGAGTAGATAGCGATCACTGGCGTGTAACGTTCTTAGACGTGGGCCAAGGGGATAGCGCCGTGATCGAATTGCCCAATGGTCAGACGATTCTCATCGACGGAGGGGCAAGATATGAGCGATTCGATATGGGGCGCGGGGTCGTGGCGCCGTTTCTATGGAATCGAGGGATTCATCATGTTGATCATGTGGTGGGAACACATCAGCAGCTTGATCACGTCAGTGGGTTGATCTGGATCCTTCGTCATATCTCAGTCGGGCAGTATTGGGGAACCGGTGTTGAACGATCGGAACAGTTCGTCGCCGACCTGAAGGCCGCACTGAATGAAAAACATATCCCTGAACGGATCGCTGTCCGTGGACAGGACCTGTTGCAGTCTGGTCCGTGCCGATTGACGATTCTGCATCCGTCCGAGGGCGCCACGTCGGACATGCTGATTCAGCACCGTATGAAGACCAGCAGGTGGTGGTTTCTCGTACGGATCTCGATGGGGCTATCTGGATCACGGGGCAACTTTCAACTTCTGACTTTGCATTCACCCGCATGCGCGATCTAATTCCGAGGCCGGTTGACATCCGGTTCTGTCGCTGGCGTTGCGAGCGGGAAAATTGGCACCGCCTCTGGCTCCAATTTCCTGATCGCCCGAGTCTTTCGTTTCCCTTTCTGTAGACCAGAGGGCGTGCGCCCCGGCGCCCTCATATTCCAAAGTTCGTACAAAGCCGGTCAAGGGTGACAGTTTTTGTCACTCCCTGGCAGTAATGCTGAGGGACCACAGCATAAGTCATCGAGAATCATCACCCTTTGCAAGATGCTAGCAAGGTATAGCATGTGCACACGTGTCACGCCTTGAGAAACTCTTGCGTCCAAAAGGAGCCATGATTTTTCTGTTCACCATTTGTCTGGGACTTGCGGCACTGGCGCTGCGCCACGCCGGGACGATGGAAGCGGTGCTTTTGCTTGTGCAGGCTGGGTTGATTGCCGCGATGATTACATTGTTGGAGATTAGCGGTCGTCGCCGACAGTAGGGACTTGCACTCCTCATCCGTTCCCGCTAGAAGATCCCTCCATGGTTCCGACCGTTGAATGGAAAGACGGCGTAGTCCGCTTGCTTGATCAAACGCGGCTTCCAGGGACCGTTGAATTTCTCGACTGCCGAGACTATCAAGCAGTAGCCGATGCGATTCGCGAACTGAAAGTCCGAGGGGCACCGGCAATCGGCGTTACAGCCGCCTTGGGCGTCGCTTTGGGTGCCCAATCCGTCAACGCAACGGACTATCCGGATTTCGCGCAGGCGGTCCTCACCATCTGTGATCACCTCGCCGCCACCAGGCCGACTGCCGTGAATCTATCTTGGGCGATCGAGCGGATGAAGCGGAAACTCGAATCGCTCAAGAGCCAGCCGATCTCTTCGATTAAACAGGCCCTTGTCACGGAAGCCCAAGCCATTCTTGACGAAGACATTGCACTTTGTAAGGCCATGGGGCGTTATGGAGCTGAGCTCATCCAGGATGGGCAAACGATCTTGACCCACTGCAATGCGGGCTCGCTCGCGACGGCAGGCTATGGGACCGCACTTGGAGTGATTCGTGCGGCCTGGGGGCAAGGAAAGAAGATCAAAGTGATTGCGGATGAAACTCGCCCTGTACTGCAAGGAGCGCGACTGACAGCCTGGGAGCTGATGCAAGATCAGATCCCTGTCACGCTCATCACGGATAACATGGCAGGCACCCTCATGAGGCAAGGGAGCATTCATCTCTGCGTGGTCGGCGCGGATCGCATTGCTGCCAATGGAGATGTGGCCAATAAAATCGGCACCTATTCGATTGCGGTACTGGCGAAGGCGCACGGCATTCCCTTTTACGTCGCGGCCCCCTATTCGACCATCGACTTGAAGACGAAATCCGGGGCGGATATTCCGATCGAGCAACGGAATCCATCTGAAGTTACGACGATTCACGGCAGCCATCTTGTCGCACCTAAAGATGTTGCCGTCTACAATCCGGCGTTCGATGTGACACCGGCTGAGTTGATAACCGGCATCATTACCGAACGGGGTGTCTTTAAACCCGGCGCGCTCGCCGAGGAGTTTCGGTAAAAACCGCAATCTCACTACCCGCACCTATAAGGGCCTCTCCGATTCACGTACGTCGCTACTCTGCGACGGGCTAAGATCGTCTGTATAGACCGGCGCGATACTGGTCGTCTTGATCGCACGGTGCAAGAGAAAATGTCCTCGCGAGAGACAATGGACGGAGAGTCTGTTCCCACTTGAACCTCAGCGGATGTGCATTCTATGGGCCCG
>JACPZN010000384.1 GCA_016195505.1 Nitrospirota bacterium
CTCGGGTCGTCCGTCAATATTTCAATGGCGGTTCGGTCCCGCTTGAGGGGCATCCAGTGATTTTTCTTGAGGTAGTCGACGTTCAGATTTTTTAAGAGTTCGATGTCGACAAGTGTTCGATCACTGTATTCGATGTAGGGGCACTTGTGAAACAAGGCGAGCGACTTGCCGATCTCGTGCTTCGGCACCTTGTATTTTTCAATCAGGATGCTCTCGAAGTCCGACACACCCTTCCTGGACTCCGCAATCGCATGATCCAATTCGTTTTGCGTGATGCGGTTGTTTGTGACCAGGAGATCAAACTTGGTCGGGGCTTTTTTGGCGACCTTGCGCAGATTGAAGAGGGCGATACCGAGTGCCTTCGAAATTTCCGCGACGGATTCTTCATCTTTCCGCGTGAAGCGTCCGCCACTCTTCTTGTTGAGCAGTTGTAGCACGCCCATCAAATACTTGTTGTCTGCCACAATCGGGTAGGTGAGGACCTGTTTTGTCCTGAAACCGGTTCGCTTGTCGTAGGAGGTGTCATGGAGGAGTGAGGGATGGACGCCTTGCAGCTCGGCGAGGTTATACGCATCGGCAATGCTCACTGGGCGGAGATACTTGGCGCAGAAACCAGCCAAGCTTTGCTCGGTGATGGGAATGCGGATCTCCTCGACGCTGTCGATGTGAGGGACTTTGGAGAAGATTTCTTTCTTTTCCGAATCGAACGCGAAGATGGTCAAGTCTTCGGCGTCGAAGATGCTGAGAATTTCTTTACGCAGATCGAGGAGAATATGGTCAAGATCGTTGGCCGCGTGAATTTGTTCCGTGATGCGTTTGACGTTTTCGGCGAATGCGACTTTTTGCTGAAGTTCTTGAAGGTTCTGTGGAATGGGATTGGCCTGCATGACATGGGCTCCTGACCATTGACCGGGAACGTCGTCGCCGGATTCGTAAGCTCAATCAAGCGTGCGTACGATCCACGTGACCACAAGTGCCTAGACAGTGATCGAAAGTCAGTCTAGCTGATCATGGATGGAAGGCAAGGAAAAGGCGCTTTCAGACTGGCTTCGCTACAGGGGTAGGGTGTCTAGGTCGCTTGTGTGCGAGTGAGATGCGCGACGACTTGAGCGGGAGGCAGTTTGAGTTTTATCCCATCTTTCCGAGTCTTAACCTCGACGACTCCTTCGGCGAGGCCCTTGTCTCCGACGACGACTTGGAAGGGGGCCCCCATCAGATCCGCATCGTTGAACTTCACGCCCGCCCGTTCGTCTCGATCATCCCAGAGTACTTCTAGCCCTGCTGCCTGCAGTTCGTCAAAGAGCTGCGCCGTGACTTGGGCGGTCTGGGCTGATTGAGTGAGCGGGAGGAGATGCACGTGGAATGGGGCGATCGGGAAGGGCCAGATAATGCCTTTCGCGTCGTGGTTCTGCTCGATTGCCGATGCCGCAGTGCGCCCGACACCGATGCCGTAGCATCCCATGACAGCGAGGTACTCTTGGCCGTGAAGGTCCAGGAAGGAGGCCTTCATGGCGTCACTGTATTTGGTGCCGAGCATGAAGACATGTCCGACTTCGATGCCTTTGGTCGCCTTTAATGTCCCGTCTTTTCTCGGTGACGGATCTCCTGCGCAGGCGCTGCGGAGATCGGCAAACTGCTCCACCTGAAAATCACGATCCCAATTCGCATCGACGTAGTGCGTATCGCACTGATTGCCGCCGATGACCACGTTGCGCAAGGTTTTGATGGCATGGTCGGCGATAATCCGAACGTGTTTCAGCCCGACGGGGCCGGCAAATCCTACCGGTGCGCCGGTGACGTGCTCGACCACGGTGGGAGTTGCGAGTTCAAGATCGGTTACTCGCAAAAGTCGTTGAATCTTGACCACATTCGCCTCATGGTCTCCCCGGATCAACACGGCGACCGTGTCTTTTCCTGTCGAATAGAGCAGCGTTTTCACGAGGTGCGTAGGCGAGACGTTCAAGAATTTCGTGACCTCTTCGACTGTCCGGCAGAGAGGTGTTTGGACGGTGCGCAGAGGACGTGGGGGTTCGGTGTCCAC
>JACPZN010000407.1 GCA_016195505.1 Nitrospirota bacterium
CCAAGAGCGCAGCCAAATTCCTGCTAAACCAGCGCCCATCATCGACAAGGATTATCTGCAGAAGCGGGGATTGATCTGAAAGGTTTCTTTGTTGAGGATAGCTGTGCAAATCATCCAGTGCTGTGGCGATTTTGATCTTGCCCCTTTCCCGAGCTAATCTTCATGAGGAGGGAGCGTTCTAAATTTCAGCGCGTAATCGCGCAATGTTCCGGCGCGACAAGAAGAATGTCATAGAAATTGGCTGCAACGGATCAAAAGGCTAGTTCAGAGGCAACTCGTTGGTGCGTTGTATTTGTTGCAAAACAAGGAGCATGAGATGAGTGGCAATCAGCAGGACCGTCCACCGTTTCCACCCTTCACTCGTGAAACCGCCACGCAGAAGGTGCGGATGGCCGAAGACGCCTGGAACACGCGAGATCCCGAGAAGGTGTCGCTCGCATATACCATCGACAGCACATGGCGCAACCGGTCTGAGTTTTTCTCGGGGCGCGAGGCGATTGTGCAGTTTCTCAGGCGCAAATGGGCGAAGGAACTCGACTACCGCCTCATTAAAGAGCTCTGGGCCTTCGACGGCGCACGCATCGCGGTCCGTTTTGCCTACGAGTGGCATGATGACTCGGGCAGTTGGTTCCGCTCCTACGGCAACGAGAACTGGGAGTTCGACGAGCATGGTCTCATGCGGCGGCGGATCGCGAGTATCAACGATTTGCCGATTCAGGAGTCGAATCGCAGGTATCGCTGGCCGCTGGGCCACCGTCCGGACAATCATCCCGGACTATCTGCACTCGAGCTCTGAGATGTTAAACCGCGAGGTCCTACATGACTGATTCTGGGCGGAGGTGCGGTAGGCGAAGTAGAATGTGAGGCCCGCGAGTGCTGAAACAATATGCCCCACGCCAAGCTGAACATCAAAGCTCAGCGGGCCGACGTAAGTCTTGTAAAGTTGCAGCGGAACCAACGGCAGGGTCACTGCCAGAGCAAGGCCCACCATAGTCCGTCTTGGATATATCGGCTCGGCAGGTTTTCTCATCCCCATTTTCCCCACTCTCACGCGAGCACTTGACACTAGCCTCAGTCGTTTGTCTACGAATCTACGGGCCGGATCGTATCTGAATCTTGTGTTGGGATTGAGAGTGGCTCTGCGCAACTCACGAAGGAAGGGAGCCGGGCTCCTGCACGGGAGCCCGGCTGTTGGCAAGGCGATCAGCAGCCGAGGCAAACCGGGCTCCCCTGGATCGGGGCGAAGGAGTAGGTTGTCGTGCTAGAATTGCCTTGACCGCCATACACAGTAGAGGATGGACCGCTTGCGGTGTTTTGACCGCCACCCAGGACGCTGGAGTTTGATCCGCTGGCAATGTTCTGCTCGCCGCCGAGGATGGCAGCGTACTTTTCGCGGATCCAGTTTTGCGAGCCGAACACAAGCCCGCCAGACGAGCTGAACGCATTCATCTCGCCCCCCACCAGGTTATGCGAACCGGCACGGTTAAGCCCCACCCCGTCCGTTCTGAGTTCGTTATACCCGATGATCAGGTTGCCCAGGCCAGTGGTATCCACTGTTTTGTTTGAACCGCTCTGTACATGAACATTCACACCCTTAAAAATGATGTGTGGGCCGTTCACACCATTCCTCTGATTGAGATCGATCGAAACATAGTTTTCCAGACCTGGGACACCGCCACCGCCTGTCGGCCTGCTTTCCAAAACGGCGATTCTCGCTTGAAGGGTCGTCAGTTGTGCCTGTGCGGCCTGAAGCGAAGTGAGAAGTGTGGAGTTCGTGCTCAAAAGCGAGGTCATACTGTTCTCTAAGGAGGTGACTTTCGCTTGGAGCGATTCTGTGGAACCGGTTGTCGTGCCGCCACTGTTGTGCTGGTGGTGTTTCATTCGCTCCCGAAGCTCGGCAACGCGTTCCTTCATGTCCTGGATTCGCTGATGATCGATCAGCCGGTGGCCAGATGCGTTTATATTGGAATCGGTCGCCCACGTCTGGCTCGGTCCTGAGAGGATGGCCAAGGCCATGCAGCTTGTGAGAATGGCTCGCAGAGAGTAACTGCTGAGACTCCTCTCCATGAGTGTGACACGTGATGCATCACGTGAGAAGTTCTTGCTCATACCGGTACCCCTCCCTTTCCTTACTGTGTTGCTCCGCTCACTGCGCCTAGGCTGTTTTGCTAGGGTCGCCATGAGAACGGGATGTGGCGGTTTCCAGGTCTCGTAAGCGCAAAGGATGTGCCGCCTCGGTTCTACAATGGTTTAGCCTGGCCCGTTTCCTGCTATTGTGGTGGCTGTTCGAAGAGAAAGAGGCACAAAATGCATCCCTTTTGCCGAAAAATGGACGAATAGCTGGATGACTTGACCAAGGCAGGGGCGGGTGGTGGCCGACGGGATAAAATGAGGGAGAATAGAATAGCAATCCTAATAGGTAAGACTGCTGGACGTGTTTGGCTATGGTAAAAGGTTTCTTCGATTATCCGAAGTAGCTTCAGGCTCTGGCGAAACTAGAATCATGTAAGGTATTTCTTCAAGTGATGAACAGCCCCACTTTCGCTACGGCTGGTTCTGGGCGGAAGAGCGGTAGGTGAGATAAAGTGCGATACCCGCGAGTACAGAGAAGGCTAACCCCACCGCAAGTTGAGTGCCGAAACTGATGGGTCCGACATAGACCTTGTAGAGTTGCAACAGGATCAGCGGCAGGACTATGGCCAAAGCAAGGCTCACCATGTGCCGTCTCAAGTATATCGGCTCGCCTGGTTTTCGTGCGTCCCTCAAGTTACTTACTCCTCAATGGTCGAGATATCGCCGGGGTCTTGACCGAGCTCTTTTGCTTTGAGGACCCGTCGCATGATTTTTCCTGACCGGGTTTTCGGGAGTGAGGAAACGATGTCAATTTCAGACGGGACACCGATTTTCCCCAACTCCTTCAACACCTGATCTTTGATCGACTTGATCAGCGCCGGGCTTTCCTGTTCTCCTTGTTTCAGGATGATGAAGGCCTTGATGGATTCACCGACGGTCTTGTGCGGTTTACCGATGACGGCGGCCTCCGCGACCGCATGATGGCTGACCAGCGCACTTTCTACTTCTGCGGTGCCGAGCCGATTGCCGGCGACTTTAATGACGTCGTCCGCTCGGCCCATGAACCACATATAGCCGTCTGCATCCTTGTGGCAGATGTCGCCGGCGGCATAGCAATTCGGAATGGTGTTCCAGTAGGTCTTGTATCGTTCCGGATCTTTATAAATGGTGCGCATCATGGAGGGCCATGGTTTCTTAATGACGGCAAAGCCGCCGGCATTTGCGGGTAAGCTGTTGCCTTCGCGGTCAACCACATCTGCTTCAATACCCAGGAAGGGCTTCGTGGCCGAGCCGGGTTTGAGTGGCACGGTGGGAAGGGGCGTGATGAGGATAGATCCCGTTTCCGTCTGCCACCAGGTGTCCATGATGGGTTTGTCCCCTCCGGTCACACGATGAAACCATTCCCAAGCCTCCGGATTAATCGGTTCACCCACGCTGCCAAGAATGCGGAGCGTCGAAAGGTCAAACTTTTTGGGCCAGTCCTCGCCATAGCGCATAAGCAGGCGGATCGCGGTGGGGGTGGTATAGAAGATTGATACGCCGTAACGCTCGATCAAGTCCCACCAGCGGCCCGGGTTCGGATAGTCCGGCTTGCCCTCCGCCGTCAGTATCGTCGCTCCATTGAGTAGCGGACCATACACGATATAGCTGTGGCCGGTGACCCACCCTGGATCGGCAACGCAGAAGTACACGTCGTCGTCTTTCAGATCGAACACATATTTTGTCGTCGTGTAGGTACCGACCATGTAGCCGCCGTGGACATGGACGACGCCCTTTGGTTTGCCAGTGGTGCCTGAGGTGTAAAGAATATACAGCGGCGTTTCGGCATCTAACTGCTCCGCTTCGCAGAGAGCCTTCTCACCTTTCACCCACTCGTTCCAATCAATTTCTTTTGGCGCGGACAGAACCGGACCTGGATTCTGGCGGCGCACCACAATCACGTGGTTGACGGTGGCGCATGTTTTGAGCGCCTCATCCACGACCGGCTTTAAATTGATGACCTTGCCGCGATCATACCCGACATCGGCGGTGACCACCACCTTGGCTTCGGCGTCATTGATGCGGTTTGCGAGGGCCGGGGCACTGAAGCCAGAATAGACCACGCTGTGGATTACACCGATCCTCGCGCAGGCCAGCATGGCGACAATTTGCTCGGGAATTTTCGGGAGATAGATGGTCACGCGATCACCCTTCCTGAGTCCGAGCTTTTTGAGGGCGTTGGCGCAGCGATTCACTTGCCGGTACAGTTCGCCGTAGGTGAAAACGCGCTCCTGATCGTTCTCACCCACCCAAATCAGCGCGACTTTATTCTTACGCCAGGTTTTGACGTGGCGGTCCAGACAGTTGTAGGCAATGTTGCAGGTAGCGCCGACAAACCATTTTGCCCAAGGATAGTCCCACTCGAGAACCTTGTTCCACGGAGAGAACCACTCGAGTTCCTTGGCGGCTTCGCTCCAGAAGGCTTCGGGATCGACGATGGATTTCTTGTATTCGGTCTCGTAGTCCTTAATATAGGCGGCAGCTCTTGTTTTGGCGGTTGGTTGGTAGGTTCGACTTTCCTTTAAGAGGGTTTCGATCTTTTCACCCATGGCAGGCGCACCTCCTTAATCGACTAAGCCCACTGACAGGATAGGCAATTATGGAGAAAGGTGGGCGTCCCTGCAACCATACATTTGTACGGGACAGAGGACCTCCGTGTGTTCCTTCACACCATTCGGGACACGCCGCTGGACTCCAAGCTGGATTCCTTGACAGGTATTGAGGACCGAAGGTAGGCTGACTTGGAGCCGATGATGAGAACCCTGCCCGAATCCATGCGACAGTTTCTTAGGATCTTCAGAATCACCGTACTTTTGTTAAGTGGTTCATTCAGCCTGATTCCTTCCAATACCCTATCGACCGCTCAGGCCCAGTTGGGGAAGCCCGAAGGCCTCTATTACAAGTCCTGGGCGATCATTATTGGGATTGAAAACTACGTGCTGGCGCCAGCCATTCCCGGGGCCGGGCCTCGCCATCCGC
>JACPZN010000408.1 GCA_016195505.1 Nitrospirota bacterium
AGCCGTCACTATGGTGCTATTCCCGTGGTTGAAGGGAACGCTCGGCTCATTGGGATGGTCACATTGCGTGACGTGCTACTGCCGCTGTTTCCCAACTATGGCGACTACATTCACGACAACGTGCACAGCCGGGATTTTGTCGAGATGGAGGAGGGGTACCCTGAGACGCTCGGAAGGAAAGTCGAAGAGATTATGAGCTCAAATCCCCTCACGGTCTCACCCTATGATCCGATTCTGGAAGCGGCCTCGTACATGGGGCTCAAGAACTTTCGGCGTATTCCCGTCGTCGACAAGGGCCTGTTGGTCGGGATGCTCAGCATCGGCGACATCAACCGCGGGTTGTTTTTCGAAAAAGGGATGCGAGGCTGAGCGAAGGGTTCGAGTTCATAGTTCGGACGATAAGGAGTAGCCATGGACAGTAATTTCTTAATATTTGCGTTCGTAATGCTTGCGATTCTGATCGGTGGTTATATCGTGTACAAGAAGGGGCAGTGAACCGTCGCACACAGTGAACCGGCAGATTCGCATGGCGTGACTCGGTCCCGTATCTCGTGAAGCGGCCCAATCTAAAGGCGAGGTGCGGTTGCTGAGCGGGAAGGTAGGTTCGTGTCGTGAGCCTGCCACGCCCGGTGAATCGGGTCTGGACCATTGCCGGTGCGCATTTCAAACCGCGGCTTGTCTGATCGTAAAGATCCCCACGCCCCTCGTAATGATTACCTGCCCCGCCCGGCTCAAGCGGGCCACTTCGAGAAAGAGCTCATTCCAGGTGAATTCGGGGTAGCGAGTCACCAAGGACTCGAACTCACACTCAGGAGAGGATCGGAGCGATTCGAGGATCCGGTCGGTAATGGGCTTCTGCTGTGACATCAAGATTCCTCCTTGCAGCTATTCGAGCGTGCGTGAACTGATTTCTCTCTCAGACTGCCCCCGAACGTCAGATGGCCAGGCTTCTGAAACGCGGGCTGATCAGCATGAGCGTGAGAGGGCTCACGGCGCAGAGAATACCTCTAATGTCTGTCCATTCAACTGGGTGCCGTTCAGCGCCAAAATTGCTTCCATTGCCTCCTCCGGGGAGGCCATATCGACAATTCCGCAGCCCACCAATTGGCAGGTTTTCCGGTTCCTTATCACGGACGCCGACTTGACGGTGCCGTAGGGCGCGAACAGCTTGTACAGTTGCTGGGCGGTTGTGGCAGGGGACAGGCCCGCCACACAAATCCCCGTACCCATGAGTGCCTCGTGAAGAGTGCTCAGGGTGATGTCGGCGTTGGAGCAGCGGAGACTGGAAATCGGTCGCGTTGGGAAGGACCAGGAAGCGCGAGGGATGTGACAGTCGGCGTGGCTGAAACGTCTTGGATAGATGCTACGCGCAAACAAGCAGCTTGGTCAAGTTGCCTTATTCGCGTGCAATCGATTCGTCGAACCAAGCGAACAAGATAGACCAAACGGACCAGATAAACCAGTTCCCCGTCATACGCTGCGAATGGTTTCTGCCGCCATTTGCTTTCCTGCAAGCCTAAATTGGATGTATTTTACCGTCGTGGCGAATCGCGACAATTCTTCCAGCCGAAAGTAGATGATTACCTCTCCAACATTAGACCTTGTCCTCGCAGTTCGATTCTCAAATGTGCCAACCCGTTGAAATCATGAAGAGGGGGATAAGTGCGCTGCTCAGTCCAGTCCAGGGACATTATAAAGCTCGCTTATCTGCCTATAAGCGCTTATGGTTAAAACAAATGAAATGAAAGGAGCCACCATGGATCTTAACCTCTTAACATTAGCGGTCGCGCTCGGCGGGCTTGTAATCGCGGGTATATTCGTCTACAAAAAGAGCATGTAACTGCTCATAATGGACGGAGAGAGTTCCGCGTCATGTTTCGGGAGCGCATTGCGTGAAGTGTTTCAACCTGAACACGAGATGCGCTCCTGGAGCCCTCAGTTCTCGTCTTGTCGCGACCCCGCCAGCGACACAAAATCTTGGAATACATGATCCTCATTTCTCATTCTTCAACCGATGAAGGGTGAGCCCCATAAGCGCGACTCCGCAAAACACAGCTCCCGCATAGAATGTGAACGAGGCGCCAAACTGATCCCACAGGAATCCAGCGAGGACGCTCGCAATCAGCATCGCTACGCCGCTCGCGAGGTTGAAACAGCCATACGCCGTTCCACGCAAATCATCGGGCACTGTATCGGCAACCATGGTGGCGAGCAAGCCCTGTGTCATGCCCAAGTGAAGCCCCCACAGCCCCACACCCGCTAAGACCACGCCCCAACGATCGTTCGTGGCCAAGACGATATCGGCCGCAATCAAGACCAGCAGGCCGAGCGAGAGCAGTTTCGTGTGACGCATCTGATCGGAGAGCCGGCCGAACGGATAGGCGGAACCGGCGTAGATCACATTCATCGCGACCATCACAAGAGGAACGAGGGCGACGGGAATTCCCCCCTGTTGGGCGCGGAGGACCAAAAAAGCCTCGCTGAATCGAGCCAGCGTGAAGATGGCTCCGAACCCCACCACCCACCAATAGCGAGAGCCTAACCGAGTCAGCGTGTCCCATCGAATCGGATTTCTGCCCTTGGAGGCATGCCGCTGTTCCGGCTCTTGCACGCCGAAGAGCAAGAGTCCGACAGCCATCAATCCCGGCACGAGGGCCACCCAGAAGACGGCCCGGAAATCATCGGCCCAGAGTAGCATCAACCCGACCGCGAGCAGAGGGCCGAGAATCGCGCCGACCGTA
>JACPZN010000372.1 GCA_016195505.1 Nitrospirota bacterium
AATCTTGTGCCGCTGGAACCAGAGTTGGCCATCACTCCACCTGATCTCGTTTCAACCGAGGACAAAGCTGGTCATGTCAGTGAAGTCGCAGGACAATCACCTTCGACAGGTGGTACTGGCCCCGCGATCCAAGCTTCTGAGTCACCTAGTGGAACCGTAGATTCAACGGCGACCACTTATAATATTCCGGTCGTCATTGACCCGAGCGTACGAAGCCACATCCATTTCTTCAATACGTCGATTCGGAGCCGTTTTGAGCAATGGCTCGTGCGCCTCAGCCGCTATCGCCCGCTTGTCGAAAACATCTTCGCCGAATTTAACCTCCCGAGCGACCTTGTGTATCTCTCGCTGGTCGAAAGCGGCTTTAACCCCTACGCTTTTTCACGGGCGAAAGCCACCGGTCCATGGCAGTTCATGAAGGGAACCGGAAAGCTCTATGGGCTGCGCATTGACCATTATGTGGACGAACGGCGGGATCCAATCAAGTCGACCGTTGCAGCGGCCCGCTATCTCCGGGACTTGTATGATTTGTTTGGGACCTGGCCCTTAGCGATGGCCGCGTATAATGCCGGTGAAGGCAAAGTGATGCGGGCTCTGCACAAGGCTCAGGTGGAAACCTTCTCGGACATCTCAAGAAGTAAGCTCATTCGCCAGGAGACCAAGCAGTACGTTCCTCGCATTATGGCGGCGACGGTCATTGCACGGAATCCTGATCAGTATGGGTTCAGTCAGGAGCCTGTGGCGCCGCATCAGTTTGAAGAAGTTGTTGTCGGCCGCCCGCTCCATTTCCGAGCCATCGCCAACACCACCGGCATTCCTTACGAAGAGCTTCGGCTATTGAATCCTGAGTTGCGGCGCGATGCGACTCCTCCCGGCGACTCCACCTATCATTTGAAGGTGCCCGTCGGAACCAGCACGAAGGTCATGCAGCAGCTCGATCGGGTCCCGACATATAAATTTCCTCCCCTGCCGGCGAGGTCCCGGCACGTCAAGGCAGATGCTGCACGCTGGTATCGTGTCCGTATGGGTGATACCTTGGAAAAAGTCTCCAAACGATTCCGTGTCCCTCTGAAGACACTTAAGGCACGCAATAATATCTCGGGCCCCGTCATCAGGCCAGGCGAATTTCTGATTATCGCACACTAAGCTTCAGAGTGATTTAAGAAAGATAGTATGAGGAACCCTCTCTCCTAAGAGAGGGTCTTTCCGCTATGGCTTTGCAGGAGTGTTCGGCACACCGGAGGGAG
Organism: Nitrospirota bacterium; assembly: GCA_016195505.1. Taxonomy (GTDB): domain Bacteria; phylum Nitrospirota; class Nitrospiria; order Nitrospirales; family Nitrospiraceae; genus Nitrospira_D. The sequence continues at coordinate 1,248 of JACPZN010000372.1, forward strand.
GTAGTGCCGATGAGGGAGCGGGAACTGTCTCAGGAGATTTCTTGGCCTCAAGGACTTTTACGCGAATCACCGCTTCGCTTGCGAAAGGGGAATTCGGATATGTCTTTATCAAATCTTGATAATGAGTCAAGGCCGCTTCCGGTCGAGACCGGCTCTCTTCAAGCCTGGCAAGTTCGAACAGGGCTTGATCGCGATTCAAAGAACCCGCAGTCTCGATGACCGCAGAATAGGCCTTTGCCGCCTGATCATGATCTCCCTTTAAGAGATATGCATATCCGAGCTTCTGCTGCACGAGGCCGAGACGAGACGCATTGGCCCCAGACATCGAGACCAGCCGTTTGTAGGCCTCGATTGCTGCATCCACCTGGTTGGCTTGGAGCAAAGCATTGCCAAGGCTGAACAACGCAACCGGAGCCGACGGCGTCCGGGGGTATCCGTCTACGATTCTCTTATAAAGCGCAATCGCCTCGTTTAGATTGGTCTCCGCCTTCTTCGGATCGTTGGCCGGGCGTGTGAGGTAATGGAGTGTGGCCTCCCGTTCGAGATCTTGCGCCTTACTGGCGGTCTGTGCGTCATACCACAGGACCCCCGAGATTATTCCTCCTACCAAGACCAAAAGGGCAAATCCCACCAGCAACGGCCACCGATACTCCTTGAGCCCGAGCAGCCAATGTTCCAGACCGCTCACCAGATGAGCTTCGTCAACCGGCAAAGTTCGTGGCGGTACCTTAATGCGATAAGTCATCGTAAAATTATGATCGTGGACGCAAGAAAACTCATTTCCTTCAACCGAATCTGCGCCTTATACTA
>JACPZN010000386.1 GCA_016195505.1 Nitrospirota bacterium
CTTCCGACGCGAGCACGACGAGCCCGTCCGTCGTGACCTGATAGCGGCAGGGACGCAGACCGTTGCGATCCAACGTGGCGCCGATCAGCTTGCCGTCGGTAAAACAGACGGCGGCTGGACCGTCCCAAGGCTCTTGCATCGCGGCGTGATATTCGTAGAAGCCGCGGCGGTCGAGATCCATCTGTGGATTCGCCACCCAGGGCTCCGGGATCAGCATCATCATGGCGTGAGGCAGCGACCGGCCTCCCATCGTGAGAAACTCGACCGCGTTGTCGAGGCAGGCCGAGTCGCTCTGGTGCTCGTACACAATCGGGAAGAGCTTAGCCATATCCTGGCCGAACAAATCTGAGTTCAACCGGCCCTGCCGCGCCGTCATCCAGTTCACGTTGCCCTTCAGCGTATTGATCTCGCCGTTGTGGCAGATGTACCGATAGGGATGCGCCAGCGGCCAGGTGGGGAACGTGTTCGTGCTGAAGCGCGAATGCACCAGCGCGAGCGCGCTGACCAGGGTGGCATCGTTCAGATCCTGGTAGTACGCCGCCATCTGGTGCGGAAGCAGCAGTCCTTTGTAGATGATCGTGTTGGCGGACAGGCTCGACACATAAAAGTAATCTCGCCCTTGAATGGCCGACTCCCGGACGGCATTTTCCACGCGTTTGCGGATCACGTACAGCTTACGTTCGAACTGCGCATCATTCAACATATCCCGCGCGATGAAAACCTGCCGCATGAAAGGTTCGGTGCGTCGAGCGACCACCCCGATGACATCGCTTTTCACGGGCACATCGCGCCAGCCCAACAACCTCAATCCTTCTTCTTTGATGATCTTGGCGAAGAGCTGCTCGCACTGATGCCGCGAATCGGCCTGAGGCGAGAGAAACACCATGCCAACGCCGTACTCGCCGGCGTTCCCAAGCGTCACGCCAGCCTCGCCGGCTGCGCGCTTCAGAAACGCATGCGGGAGTTGCAGCAGAATGCCCGCTCCATCGCCGGTACAAGGATCGCATCCCTGCGCTCCGCGATGAGTGAGGTTCTCCAGAACTTGGAGTCCCTTTCGGACAATGTCGTGCGACTTCTGCCCCTTGATGTTGACGACGAAGCCGATCCCGCACGAGTCTTTCTCATGTTGAGGGTCGTAGAGCCCTTGTTTTTGGGGAAATCCTGGAACGTTCATGTGCCGTATCCCGTTTAAAAGGTAGGGGGGCCCCGTCTGACAGAGGTGGCTTGAGCGAGGAGGTCTGGACCAGTTTGACCCCATAGTCCCGGGCTGAATTCCTCAGCCGATCGTCACGAGGAAACTTACTGGATGGGTCCTTCTTCTGTCAAGGCTTGGTGCTCATAGAGCAACCGCCATTTGCTTGACTTTGTTTCCTCCTCTGCCCTACCATCCGCCGCATGGCGGGGGGACCAGTGATCTCAACCATTCACAGCATGGCGGATGTGTGGGATGCTTATCGCCATGAACTGGATGGGGTGGAAGATCGGGTCAGGAAGAATCTCGACTCCAGTGTTACCCTGGTCAACACCGTTGCCGCCCATATATTAAGCGGCGGCGGCAAGCGCATTAGGCCCCTGCTTCTCCTACTTAGCGCCCGCCTCTGTGGCTATTCAGACAAGGATCATCACCAGCTCGGGAGTCTCGTGGAGTTCATCCACACCGCGACACTGCTGCACGACGACGTGGTGGATGACGCCGATATCCGCCGAGGCAGGAGAACTGCCCGAAAAGTCTGGGGGAATCAGATCAGCATTCTCGTCGGCGACTATCTCTATACCAAAGCGATGTGCCTGGTCGTCGAGTTCCACAGTCAGGGGATCAATGAAGTCCTGGCCGAAGCCTGCAAGAAGATGGCAGAAGGTGAAGTTCTCCAGCTCTACTACAACGGCAATCCCGCCATGCCCGAAATCGATTACATCAAGATTGTCGAGCATAAAACGGCTGGGCTGATCGCTGCCGCTTGTCGTATGGGTGCCATTCTCGCGGATGCTTCTGAAGCGCAGCAGGAGGCGTTGTTCCGCTTCGGCCAATATCTTGGCATTGCCTTCCAGGTCGCGGACGATACTCTGGATTACACCGCGAACGGTGAGTCGCTGGGGAAAACGATCGGACAGGACCTGCGACAGGGAAAAGCGACACTCCCGCTGCTGCATCTGCTGCAACAGTGCTCGGAACAAGACGGCCGCATGATTAAGGATCGGATGGAAACCAGAACGCTCAGCACGGCAGACCTCGAACGAATTCTTTTCCTGATGACCGAATATGGATCGATCACGTATGCGATGGACCGTGCCCGAACCTATATCGCTGCGGCCAAGCATGAGCTCGACCGCTTCGAGGACTGCACCGCGCGACGCGCGTTAGCGGTCGCCGCCGATTACATGATTACCCGCGACCGGTAGTCTTTCTTCCACCTGCACCCCCGGAGAACGGCCGTGGACAGGGCGCCGCGTAGGATGAGCAGCTCTCCTTCTCGTCGCCATTAAGAAGCCATTCGACGGCAATCACACCCAGAGCAAGGGACCATTCATGTCACAGATTATTCCGTTTCAAGGCACGCGGTATGATACGGCAGTCGTGGGCGACATCAAGAACGTAGTGGCTCCTCCGTACGATATTATCGATGCGGCTGGTCAGAAGGCTCTGCACAATCGCCATCCTCAGAACATCATTCGGCTGGAGTTGGGACTCGACCAGACCGGCGACAGCCCGGCGCACAATCGCTATACTCGTGCCTCTCTCACCTTACAGAACTGGCTTAAGAACGGCGCGCTCAAACGGGACAGGCAGCCAGCCATCTACTATCACACGATCGAATACCTCCCTCCCTACTCCACCCCAGGCGCCCCCACGAAAGTTCTTCGGGGATTCCTCGTGGCCACGAAGCTCGAGGCCTTGGACTCCGGGCACATTTATCCCCATGAAAACACGCGCGCCGCGGCAAAGACCGATCGATTGAATCTTATCGAGGCCTGCTGCGCGAATTTGAGCCCCATTTGGTCCCTCTACTCCGATCCACAAGGCCTCATCATCGGACTGCTTGAAACAGAGGTGAAAGGAAAGCCTGCCCATTATGACTTTCAAGACGATGCCGGCTGTCGCCAACGCCTCTGGGCCGTGACCGACCCGGTGGTGCTCAAGCAGATTGTCGACACGATGCAGAGCAAACCTCTCTTCATCGCGGACGGACACCATCGCTACGAGACGGCGCTGAACTATCAGAAGCTCCGCCGGGAGCAGGCCGGCTCACCGGCTGGCCTGCAGCCCTACGACAGCGTATTGATGCTTTTGGCCCCACTCGAAGATCCGGGCTTGACGGTGCTCCCCACACACCGAGTCACAACCACTCCACTTCCCTCCTATGCGCAAGTCAACGCGATGCTGGGCGAAACCTTTGAGTTGCAGGAGTTCCCCTTCACCGCTTCCACACAAGGCCGGGTACGCACGGAATTCCTCATGGCCCTCAGAACGAATGGACGGACCGCCCCTGTGTTTGGGATTGCCCTAATGGGGAGCGATCGGTACCTCACCCTCAGTCTCAAGCCAGCCTACCGCCCTTCCGCCCAGGCTTCACCTCGCACAAAGCTTGACGTCGCTCTGTTGCAACAGTTCATCGTGACGAAGCTCTGCCCCACCCAACAGGAGCAAGAAGCCATCCTCTATACGAAAGACGATCACGAAGCCTTGGATTGGGCGGCTCAGGGAACAGGAACCGGTGCCCTCTTGCTCAATGCCACCAAGGTCAGCGAAATACAAGCGGTCGCGACAGCCGGCGAACGTATGCCGCACAAGTCGACGTATTTCTATCCGAAGCCGCTGACGGGACTGGTCATCAATGTGATGGAAGGGTGAGCAATCAGCGATCGGCTATCAGCTTAGAAGACACTGGTCGGCATCCTTTCTCCGGCTGACGGCTGAACGCTGACAGCATCTCTACAACACCATGAGCGCCAAAATCCTCATTGTCGACGACGACGCCGATATCGTGACGATGCTGGAGGATCGTTTGCGGGCCTCCGGCTACAGCACGGTGGTCGCGCGGGACGGACAGGAAGCGCTTGACCAGATCTCACACGAGTCACCTCGCCTTGTGTTGCTGGACCTGACTCTGCCCAGATTCTCCGGCCTTGATGTGTTGAAGCGTCTCTCCCAGTTGAAACAAACGGATGGCCTTCCTGTCATCGTGATGACCGCCCATGGCTCGATTCACGCTGCCGTCGAAGCGATGAAAGAAGGCGCGTACGACTTTCTGACCAAACCCCTTGAGAAGGATCACCTGCTCATCGTCATTCGCAAGGCCTTGGAGCGGGACTCGCTGCAACGGGAAGTTGCCTACCTCCGTTCCGAAGTCGCCGGCCGCTATGCCTCCATCGTCGGGAACAGTCCGTCCATTCGATCCGTGGTCGAAGCCGCACAACGGGCCGCGAAGTCCGACGCAAGCGTCCTCCTGCTCGGCGAAAGCGGGACCGGGAAAGAACTCTTCGCCCGCTCCATCCATCAGTGGAGCCATCGCCGCACGATGCCGCTCATCGTCATCAATTGTGTAGCGTTGACGGAAACCTTGCTCGAGAATGAACTCTTCGGACACGAGCGGGGCGCCTTCACCGGGGCTGACCGACAGCAGAAGGGGAAACTGGAAATGGCCGACGGCGGCACGGTCTTCCTCGACGAGATCGGGGACATGTCGCTGCCTCTCCAAGCAAAACTCCTGCGCGTGCTCCAGGACCGTGAGTTCCAACGGGTCGGCGGCTCCAAAACTGTCTCGGTGAACATCCGCATTATCGCAGCCACGAACAAGGACCTTCGGCAGGCAGTGAAAGCCGGCCAGTTTCGTGAAGATCTCTATTTCCGGCTGAACGTGATCACCCTCACGCTCCCTCCGCTTCGCGAGCGCCGAGGAGACATTGGGGCGCTTGCACAGTTTTTTCTGGACCGACATACGAAGGAAGCAAAACGCCTTGGCATGACGTTGAGTGAAGCCGCCATGGACGCCCTCACGCGCTACCCCTGGCCTGGGAACATCCGCGAATTGGACAACATCATCGCGCGCGCCGTCGTCCTCAGTCCCAAAGATACTATCGAACCGGACATGCTGGCCCTCGTGTCAGATGACGTCGGCTCCCGCTGCACAGGAGACGGTGAGCTGGCCTACCTCAATCTGCCCTATCATGAATCGATGGACCAGCACAGCCGACACATCATTGCCCGTGCCCTCGAACAAGCAGACGGCAACCAGACCAAAGCCGCCGAATTTCTCCGGCTCCAACGAACATACCTGGCTCGACTGATCAAACAGCAAAAAGAAAAGCAGGAAGGACGAACGACTGACAGCGACACTTGACGCACGAGATAGCCGCAAGAGACTCCGGCCCGTTCCTAGTTAGGCAAGACGACGGTCTTCCAATCGAATGAGCCCTGCCCGGACATCTTGTTCTGCCTGTGTGTACCGCTCCGCAGTCCCCACATCTGACCAATACCCCTTCAGATCATACCCAAGCACCGCCTCTCCCCGGTCGATCGCCGCCACGTAGGGATCGATAATCGACGACTCCACGCCTTTTTTCACATCCCGCAGCAAGCGGGGGTTCAGAATGTGCACCCCGGCAAACATGCGCGGAATCGTGGAGACAGAATGTGATAGGCCTCTTCCCGTGATGCGCACGATCTGATCGTTTGCCCCAACCTCCACCAATCCCCAGCGAGCAGCATCAGGATCTTCCCGCAGTACTAGCGTCGCCGAAGCATTGCGCGTTCGATGAAACTCACAGAGCGCCCCCAGATCGAACTCAAAGAGCGTGTCCCCGTTCAGCACCAAAACCGGTTCTCCTGAAAAATACGGTTCCGCCTGTTTGATCCCGCCGCCTGTCCCCAGGATCATCGGTTCCTGAGAGTAGATAATCCTGAGACCGAACTTCGAGCCGGTGCCCAGCGCCTGTTCGATCATCGGACCGAGGTGATGCAGATTGATGACCACATCATGGAACCGATGGCGCTTCAACAGCAACAAGTTCCAGACGATGATCGGGATCCCGCCGACCGGCAGCAGCGCCTTGGGCATTGTGTTGGTGAGCGGTCTGAGGCGGGTACCGAGGCCCGCCGCGAGGATCATGGCTTTCATAGGAAGCCGTGACGGGTGATGCGCGACGCGTGACGCCTGAAAACCAGATACGAACGTGCGGGCTTCCCCGTCTTCACTCGTCACCTGTCACGTGTCACTCGTCATTGAAGTTCCGGCACGTAGGGGGTGAGATGTTTTCGGAGCGTTTCCAACTCGGGATACTTCTGCAGATTGCGTTTGACATAGCTCAAGACCCTGGGAATATCCGCCAGGAATTTGGCGTTGCCTTTGACGCGGTCAATGTAAACGAATCGCCCGGCCGCCTTGAGATTACGCTGGATGCTCGTGAGATCAAAGAGGCGGCGAAATGCGGCACGATTGGTCCACACGTGGCGCCGCTCGGCCAGCAGATCAAGATAGTAATCCACCAGACCGTCGACGAGGGCCTCATCGAGCTGCATATAGGCATCCCGCAAGAGCGACGCCAAATCATAAGTCGCCGGCCCCGTCAGTGCATCCTGGAAATCGATCACTCCGAGCCGCAACCCATCGACCATCAAGTTGCGCGAGTGATAATCCCGATGGGTGA
>JACPZN010000398.1 GCA_016195505.1 Nitrospirota bacterium
CGGTCGTTTGTCGGGTCAGAACGCACTGTGGGAATGGCAATTGAGAGGAATTGAGCTGACACAGGAATGGCAGGGGCAGAAACTCATCACGGGCTTGTATAAACTCCACGAAACGCGGCAACCGATCGAAGATCTGCGGAACGAACCTCCGGTCTTCAAGCCGAACTGGGCCTTTCGCCAGCACCGGCAGTGGTGGGCCCATCGGGCCGTCAGTTTCCCCTGGTTCTTCGGTTGCGTCTACGGCCTGTTCTTCCTCTGGGCAGTGACGCATCTCTTTCGCTGACGGACGGCTTCTCGTGCCATACCGATTTGGGTCGTTAGCCTACAAGCGTGCGTGCTCATTCGATCGTGGGCCTCGTGAAACGGACGTAGTAAAGGAGGAAATTGCCGTGCCCGCTGTTGATTCTCCGCTCGTTGCCTATTTCTCTATGGAAATCGGGTTGGACCCGGCGATGCCGACTTATGCCGGCGGTCTGGGTGTGCTGGCGGGGGATACTGTTCGATCTGCCGCTGACCTGGAGATCCCCATGGTGGCGGTCACGCTGTTGCACCGGCGTGGCTATTTTTATCAACGGCTGGATGAGCGGGGTTGGCAGCATGAAGAGCCGGTTGCCTGGCCGATCAACGATTTCTGCAAGCCTGTGGACCAGCGTGTCATCGTCGAGATCGAGGATCGCACCGTGCACGTTGGGGCCTGGCAGTTTCGAGTGAGGGGCGAGTCGGGCGGCGAGGTGCCTGTCTACCTTCTCGACACGGACCTCCCCGAGAATCAGCCATGGGACAGGACTCTGACCGACTTGCTCTACGGCGGTGACGACCACTATCGGCTATGCCAGGAGGTTGTGGTGGGATTCGGAGGCTACCGTATGTTGCGGGCGCTCGGCTACGGGCACATTCGCCGGTTCCATATGAATGAAGGGCACGCGGCGTTGCTCGTGCTCGCTCTGCTGGAGGAGAAACTGGCTTCCCGCGCCCACGAAGAAGCTATCCCTGCCGATCTCATTGAGGCCGTCCGAGAACAATGTGTGTTCACGACCCATACGCCGGTGCCGGCAGGCCACGATCAATTTCCCGCCGACCTTGCGCGTCGAGTGCTCGGCGACCGACGGTGTGCGTGGCTCAAAGCCTGTGGTCATGACCATAGCTTGAACATGACACAGCTGGCTCTGCGTGGCTCACGGTTCGTCAATGGGGTGGCCATGAAACACGGCGAGGTGTCCCACAGCCTCTTCCCCGGCTACCCGATTCACTCGATTACCAACGGGGTCCACGCGGTGACGTGGGCCGCGCCATCGTTTCAGGCGCTCTACGATCGGTATCTTCCGGACTGGCGGCGCGATCAATTATCGCTTCGTTATGCGATCAGCATTCCTGGCGAGGAGATTTGGACCGCCCACCAGGACGCGAAACGGGCCTTGGTCGAGCACATTAATCATGAGACCAATGCGGGATTCGATCGGGACGTGCTGACGCTGGGGTTTGCCAGGCGAGCAGCGGCGTACAAGCGGGGGACCTTGATCTTTCACGACATCGAGCGGCTGGCCAAGATCGCGGAACAGGTCGGGCCTATCCAAATCGTCTTTGGCGGCAAGGCCCATCCGCGCGACCAGGATGGGAAGGACATGATTCACAGGATCCATGAGCTCCGTGATGCCTTGCGGGGCAAAATTCCGGTGGCCTATCTCACCAATTACGACATGACGTTGGCAAAGCTCCTATGCGCTGGTGTGGATGTCTGGCTCAACACGCCGCTCCCTCCGATGGAGGCCTCAGGGACGAGCGGGATGAAGGCGGCGATGAACGGGATTCCAAGCCTGAGCGTGCTGGATGGCTGGTGGATCGAAGGCCATCTCGAAGGTGTGACCGGCTGGTCGATCGGCGATCGGGTGGAGGCTTGCCTGGAGCCTCAGCCTGGGATGGAGGATTGTCATGCAGCGGAGCTCTATAGAAAACTGGAGGAGAAGGTCTTGCCCTGTTTTTATAAGGAGCATGGGCGCTTTATCGAGATCATGCGGCACGCGATTGCATTGAACGGAGCGTTTTTCAATACGCAGCGCATGGTCGTACAGTACCTCCACGATGCCTATCGACTAAGGCCAGTGCCTGTCCGGCAGCGTCCGGAGTCGGCATGAGGGATACTGTGAGCCTGCGCGATTACGGACATCGCTCTCGCGGTTTCATCCTGACCATCAATGGAGGATCATCGACCCTTAAGTGTTCGCTCTTCCAAGTTGGCCCTTCTCTCACTCGTGTGGTGTCCTGCCTGGTCGATCGAATCGGGTTTCCGGAGGGGACGCTCACCCTCACGGATATGGCAAGCGGAACCAGCGAGCGCAGGGCGATCCAGGCCAAGCAACACAAGGACTGTGTCGATCCGCTCATCA
>JACPZN010000034.1 GCA_016195505.1 Nitrospirota bacterium
ACAATCCCTCTAAAGGGTCATACGTATAAAAGGTCCTACGTAATTGTCGATGAGACAAAGCGGACATAGATAGGCCGGACGTGAATCAAATCAACTGGTTGCGATTTAAGTATCAGGAGCTTCTACATGACAGAAGCGTTCGCATCGGGTGTTGAGCAGATTCGGATGTGAGAAGAACGTCGGTCAGGAGGCTCATGTAGTTTCTATGATTTATTTCGGCTATCTTGTTCACACAAGGAGCAAACAAGACGACGTTTCGCACCAGATGAACTGGCATAGCGCATGAGCCACCCACCGCGCACTTCCCACCCCGCGATGCATTGCATGGGATTACGCTGGAGATGCTCGTCAGCCAGCTGATCGAACAACAGGGCTGGGCCGAATTGTGACATCGGCTTCCCAGCCGCCGTTTTCTCCATAACCGCACCATCAAAACCAGTCTCACGCTTTTCCGAAAATCGCCCTGGGCGCGCAAGCGGGTTGAAGAGAGGCTTATCGCAGAGTCAACTTAACCATAGCAGGGAGAGCGCCGTGTGAGCGTGCGGGCATGAAAGAAAAGAAACGTATTCGCGTAGGTGGTGAGCCAATCGCTTGGAAGAGTCCGTTCGCAGCATTAAGGAATGTCAACCTGCCACCGGGTTCAGCCAAGCAACTTACTGACGACCAGGCTGATGTGGCGCCTCCAGCCCCAACGAAGAATCGCGGGCGCGTGGATATCCTCCGCCAGACCGCGCACCGTGGCGGCAAGACGGTGACAGTCGTTACAGGGTTTGTCGGTATCGGGCAGACCGAGAAAGAGCACCTGGCCAAAGAGATGCAGAAGGCCTGTGGGGCGGGAGGCACGGTGAAAGAGGGACGGATCAAAATTCAGGGCGACCAACGCCAAGCCGTAGCCCACATCCTGGCCAATGCCGGCTTTCGACCCGTGTTTGCCGGAGGATGAACTATCCGGCTCTAGCCGCTCCCACTGATAATTTCTCCATAGTAGGTTTCGAGCATCGCCGTTCGGGACGGATCGACAATCACCAGTTGCCGTTGATCGAAGGTGTTGGCGCAGTAGAGGTACGTCAGTCCTTCGGACGTGCCGAGTTCGACATGCAACTGGCGGCCGTCTGGTTCCTGGCGGGTGGTCTGTTTCATCACCTTGCGAGCTTTCAGTTGTTCCCACGCCTGCTGCGCTGATGGCCAGTGGTTTTCATACAGCGGTGCATCTGGATCGTTTGGCTTGTTTTCGAGCACGGCTCGATTGAATGGTTGACCTTCATCCTTTTCCGGCGATTCGTCCCAGTCGATCGATGTCGCACTCCCCTTTTGCAGGACATAGAACGGCCCATCGTCTGCCACTTCTTCAACGAGCTGGTAGCGAATCGATTCCAGCTGTTCGACGACTGACAGTCCGCGGGAGGCCAATGCTCGCTGAAACGGTACCAGTCTGGCCAGTTGCCTGGTTTTCTCAAACACGATCATGCGGCCGTTCTGGCCCAGAACTTCGCAGAGCCGGTTGAGTCGCACACCGATTCCCGTCCGCTGCTCGAACGCCTCCTGTTGTCGCACACCATGCCCGCGTCCGAAGGTCTCCCAGCTCTGACTCGGAATCCCCGGATCTTTTTCGGCCTGCACCAGCGCATGCGTGGCGAGGATGAGATCGTATGACCCAGGAAGTGCCGCAGACTCTATATCGACACAATCGAATCGAACATTCGTGAGCCTCAACTCTGTCGCTTTCTGTTCTGCGATAGCAATCGAGGCCGGCGAGCGATCGACGCCAACGAATTCTTTTTCAGGGTATCGGCGTGCATAGAAGGAGGTCAGAATCCCGGCGCCGCAACCGAAATCGAGAATGGCCTTGGCCTCGCCCACACGAGACGCCACACGCAAACCAATCTCCTCATAGTATTCGTAGCGTTGGCTGCAGAGAACCGGGAGAATCTTCGGTTGTGCGGTCAGATCGTAGAAGGCGATTTCCTCGCAGCGATCGCCTTCGCGTTTTCGTTTGACTTGTGCGTTGAGTCGATTCAGATCGGCTGGAGAGAGTTGCTGGCGCTGCCAGACGAAGTAGTCCCGGTCGGACGTGAATCGCTTGAGGCCCCAGCAGGCGAGATGCTCGTGGAGCGATTGCTGTCGTGAGTCGTTGTCCATTTCCTGCGGTCTTAGTGCGCCTGCTCAAAACGGTTTCCAGCAAGGCTGCAAGGAGCGAGGACCACGAGGCGTACGCGGCAAGGTACGTTGAGTGGTTCGAGCGACTGAGAACGAAGCTGGGACGCGTTTTCAGCAGGCGATTACGGTCGCTTGAGCATAATCGCGTCAAAGTATGTTTCTGGAACAGGATGCGGCAATCGAAGCTGCCCCGATCCGAATGCGACATATTTCTCGCAGGTCAGTTGCTCCAATCCGATCGGCCCTTTCGCATGCAGGCGCGCACCGCTGAGCCCGATGTCGGCCCCCATGCCGTAGCTATCCCCCGCATGAAGCCGCGACGACGCATTCACGAACACCGCGCTCGCATCCACCTCACGCGCGAAGCGCATGGCCGATTCATAGCGGGTGGTGGCAATGACCGCTGTGAGGCAGGGGCCGTGCTCCACGATATGCGCCAACGCCTCATCGATGTGCTCAACCATTTTCACGGCCAAGACCCGCCCCTGAAACTGCGTTCTCCAATCCGTTTCCGTTGCCGGAATGATTGCAGTATGTCCCGACATCGCCATCTGCCCCATGAGCGCGATCGTCTTCGGACAGCCGCGCACTTCGATCTTGAACTGATCCAGCAATCGGTTGATCAGCGGGGGCAAGAACTGCCGCCCAATGAACTGCTGCACAAGCAAGGTATCGAGAGAATTGGGCGCACCGGTCAACTGCACCTTGGAATTAATCACCATATTCTGAGCCATTGGAATATCGGTATCCCCATCGACGTAGAGCTGCGTGAGCCCTCCGTCGTCACAGAGAACCGGCATCTTCGCCTGCTCGGCAACGGTCTTCCGCAGGCCGGCCGATCCGCGCGGGATGATGGCATCGAGACTTTTTCCCGACCGGATCAGCTCGACCGCGACTTCTTTCTCCGGACGCTCAATGAGAATCCATGCGCCAGCCGGTATTCCACTCTCTTCCGCAGCTTCACGTAGCCCTGTTTCAATCGCCTTGTGCGTCAAGCTCCATTCCGGGGCCCCGCGGAAAACGCAGAGGTTGCCCGACTTGAGACAGAGCGCGATCGACTCGACGGTCGCCAGAGGACTCATCTCCGAAATCACCCCGATCACCCCGATCGGAACCCGAACCCGGCTGACTTGGAGTTCGTCCGGCCGTTCCCATCGTGAGGTTACGGCGCCAACTGGATCCGGGAAATCGGCGATAACACGAAGCCGCTCGGCTATTTCTTTGATGTGGTCCCCCGTCATACGTACGCGGGCCACGGCCGCTTTCATCCGATCTTTTGTGACATCGCTCTCATAGGACTTCCCGACCGCATCCACGTCTTTCCCATTCGCCGCTAAGATCTGCTCTTCGTCGGCTGCCACCCGATCCGCCATCGCCCGTAAGGCTTGCTCTTTGACAGGGCCAGACAACAGCGCCAACCGTCTGGCAATACTCCGACAGTCTTTCAACAACTTATCAAGGTAAAGCTTAACGGGTGCTTCGGGCATTCATTCCTCTCTCAATTCAACATTTTTCATTGGACATTCATCATACGCACCAGCGCGCAGACTATAGCACGCGATTTTTTCGCCAGTAAAGCCGAGGCCGCGCTAAGGGAGCGTCGGTTTGTCACGTTGCATGCCGGCTTCACGCCGCGCCAGAAACCACCCGCTCCATCCCCAGAGCAGCATCGCCGGAACCAGCAGCCAAGCTAGCAGAGCAGAGTTGACCCCGAACGCTTTGATACCGGACACAGCCCAGCCGGTCGAGGCATCGCCCCCGCGCGACACAACCGTGTCTATAAAGTTCTTCGCCTTGTACTTTTCTTCCCGGCTCACAACCGTGAATAGCACTTCACGAGCCGGTTTCGCAATCGCATACTCGCCCACACGACGCACAACGGTGAAGAGCAGAAATACTCCGAGGACCGGAGCCACCCCGATTGCCATGAAGCCCAGGATACTCGCGCCCGGCAGGAACAGCAGCGCGGCAACCAGCCCAAATCGCAGCACCAAACGATTCGTCACCCAGACCTGCGTCGTGAAGGTCAAGACATTCACGATGAAGTCGATGCCGGCAAAGAGCCTGGTGCGTGATTCGGGAGAGGGAATCTGCTTGCCGATCAAGGCGGTCTGTTCCAAATACAAGACGGTTGCCGACATGGTGAGAAGGAACAGATAGGCGCAAATGGCCAGCAGGTAGGGCGACGACGCAGCCAGACGGATACCGGCCCACATGCTTCCGCCAAGCGCCTGTTTGCCCTGGGCTATGCCAGGAGTCGGATGGTTCCTCGATCCCCGGTCAAGGCGATTGATGCAGACGCAACAGACCGCGAGCCAGAAAGAGGAGCAAAGCATCAACGAGGGGATGGGCAGCAGATACGTAATGCCCGTCGTCAGGATCGGCCCGGTGATCGCACCGGTGCTTCCTCCTGCCGCGATCACGCCGAAGAGACGAGCACCCTGTTCCCGAGTGAACAGATCCGCCAGAAAACTCCAGAACACAGAGACGACGAACAGATTGAAGACAGACAGCCAGACAAAGAATACCCGGGCTACCCACTCCGGATCCAACTGGGCCGTCATCACGACGTAAAACGCAACAAGGTGGAACATGAAAAATCCATAGACTGAGAAGAGCAGCCGGACGCGCGGCAGTTTCGAGGAGAGAAATCCAAAGACCGGCGTGGCGACGAGCAGCGTGAGAAAGGTGCCCGTCATCATCCAGGGAAGATGCTGCACACCGCCTTCTATCGCCATTTCATCCCGCACTGGCCGCAACATGTAGTAGCCGCAGAGCAGGGAGAAGAAATACACAAACGCCCAAGCGACCGGCGCAAGTTCCTCCGGTTTCGCGCCGGCCGATGATTGAATCATCGTGGTCAACTTCGTCACGGGCGGCATCCTGCCGATCGCGCCGTTCCCGTTCAAGTGAAAAATTTGTTAGAATGCGCCGCGGAGGGCCCATGACACAGGACGAGGCGCGAGCGCAGTACAACTATTTGATGACGCTCTGCATCAGACGCGAAGAGGCTTTCGGCCCCCTGGCGCTCACGTTTCTTCGTGAACCCCGCTTCGATCAGTTCGGCCTGACGGCCGAGGAACAGTTCAATCTCTACATGGCCACGGCGGATGCCTTTGCCGCCGAACCGAAACGCTATACGGCCAAGCTCGAGTGTTTGCAGAAGGCTCGTGAGGTCCTTTCTAAGACGACCTACCAGGATCCTGGGCTAGCCCGGCACCTCCACCAGGATATCCAGAAAACCACGGCGGACCTCGATATCTACGCGCAGGCGATGAAGGTGCCGCGCCCGCATCATTTGGCCGGGCAGCGCCTGCTCATCGAAACAGAAGTCCCGGAGTATTTTCTCGACGTGGCCCAGAAACGCGCCGCCGCGTACTACCAGAACAAGTATCGGATCCCGCCAGAGTCAAAGACGGCGCAACATTTCGGTGGCGCACCCAGAAAATTCGATCCGCACAATCCGGCAATCCAAAAAGAATTTCCCGGCGCCTGCGCACCGTTCATGGCGGCACGGACAAATGCCTTTCATCTGCTGTTACCGTTCGACCTCAAAATCAGCCGGAGGCCGGAAGAACCACTAGAAGGAGGCGTTCGCATCTTCTACGCCAAGCTCGGCTACTCCTATCCATTGCGCTATGAGATGGGGAATCTCTGCGGTTATCATGATGGCCAAATGCTTGAGGTGGCGCTGGACGACCCCAATCTTGTCTTTGTCTCCGTTTCCGGCATCAAGGAGCCCGAATTTCGATTTATCCCGCCGGATCGCGAGCCGGACGTGCCGGACGAGTTGGCCTACCCTCTTGCCGTATTGAAGACGGTCGGGACACTGGGCCCGTTTGTCCAGGTAAGCTGCAGGTTCAAAGTCTGGTTCGATGCCGCAGTCGTTTCATTGCTGATTCAGGGAGCGCCTGATCTCGTTGATTATGGTCTCTGCGGCGCGGCGGGACTCATGACCCGCACCTATGCATCCGACCGCGTCGAAGCCTATGCGGAATCCTCCCGCCAGCCTTGGCAAGAAGGATTGAGTTATAATTTCGTCAACCTGCATCTTGGCCTGTTGCCCGGAGTTGAGGCCGCAACCGTCCCATACAACACGCCGATCTTTACGATGTACCCAGTCTTGAACCGACAGGCCTATCGGATCGATGCGAGGCCGTCATGATCGATCTACGCAGCGACACCGTCACGGTTCCGACCGACGGCATGCGGAAAGCCATGGCGCGCGCCGAGGTGGGAGACGACGTCTACGGGGAAGACCCCACCGTCAATCGGCTCCAAGACATGGCGGCAGCCCTGCTCGGAAAACGGTACGCACTCTTCGTCCCCTCCGGCACCATGGCCAACCAATTGGCCATCCGCTCGCAAACACAACCAGGACAGGAGGTCATCGTCGAGAGCAAGAGCCACATCGTTCGCTATGAGCAGGGAGCAGCCGGCGCGCTGGCCGGGGTGCAACTGCATTGGGTTCTGGGTGAACGCGGGGTCATGTCCCCCGAGCAGGTGGAGGCCGCCATCAGGCCCAATGATCCTTACAGCATCCCCACTGCACTCATTTGTCTTGAAAACACACACAATGCCGGGGGTGGAACCATCTATCCTCTTTCCACTATCGAGAAGATTCGGGCCATCGCCGTCAAGTGTGGCATTCCAATGCATCTCGACGGTGCCAGACTTTTTAATGCCGTGGCCGCGACGACGCTTCCCCCAACCTCCTACGCCCAGCACTTCGAAACGGTCTCGATGTGTTTGTCGAAGGGTCTTGGCGCACCCGTGGGATCCTTGCTGATCTCGAGCGATCAACAGGTCATCGATCGCGCCAGGCGTTTTCGTCGCATGTACGGAGGAGCCATGCGCCAAGCGGGTATTCTCGCCGCCGCCGGCATCTACGCGTTGGAGCACCATGTCGCACGCCTGAAGGACGATCACGATCATGCCAAAAAACTGGCACGACTGCTCCAGCAGATTCCGTCGGTTCAGATCGCGCCCCAGCATGTCGAAACCAACATCGTGATCTTCGAGGTGATCAACCAGCGGCGGTCTCCAGCCGAACTTGTCGCTGAGTTGAAAGAACAGGGCCTGCTCATCAATGCGATCGGAGGACAGAGCTTCAGGGCTGTGACTCATCTCAATGTTTCTGCAAGGCAGATCGACGACGCCGGTGCGATCTTCAGCCGCGTCTTTCTTACACGTTGATCCTCCCACGTTGACACCGTTTTTGACGCCACATACAATACCGACGACATTTCAGAAGGAACAATTCATGACCTTGCGAGCCGTATCGTTTCAGGAAATCAGCAAAATCCTTGAAGTGACGGATGCCCTCGGCCTCAATCGTGAGTGGGTGGAAATTCCCCTGTCTCCCGAAAACCCGGGTCTCGTCCGTCGCCTTTCAAACGGTAAACTTGAAATCATCGTGGATGCCGAGCAACCTTTCGACCAGTGGCTCACCGTGCTCCCGACTCAAATTCAGCAGGCGCAGGGATCGTAATGGATTCGAACACCACCACAAGTATTCCTACCCGTGAGGAACTCAATGCCGAGCTGCTGGCTGTGCCGGAACCACCGGAGCAGCCTGAAACGCCTCACCCACCGGGATTCGAGGACAGCCTTGAAATCGCCTTGCGGCACGTGAGAGGCAGGCGGGGCGGCGATCTCGTCGGCGTCATTCTGGTCGGGTCAGGTGCTCGCCGGGCGATCACCCCCCATAGCGATATCGACCTTATTGCCCTGGTGAAGGGAGAGGTCGATAGTCATGAAATCCTCCGGGTTGGAGAGCGCCTGGCCGACATCCGCTATCACGGGTACCAGGCCGTCGAGAATGACCTCGCCTATTCACTGAGGCTTCCCCCACTGCTCAGAA
Source organism: Nitrospirota bacterium (assembly GCA_016195505.1). Classification (GTDB taxonomy): domain Bacteria; phylum Nitrospirota; class Nitrospiria; order Nitrospirales; family Nitrospiraceae; genus Nitrospira_D. The sequence continues at coordinate 8,021 of JACPZN010000034.1, forward strand.
AAGGCCGAATTCTTTACGACCACGATGGGATCAGTGCGCAGCTTATTGAAAAGGCCCATCAACGATTTCGTCAGGGCCCACCACCGGCCACGATCAATGAGCAGATTCGCATGAAGGCCGAATGCTACCACTGGCTTGGAAAGGCGCAGGACCTCGCGGATAAACCAGGAACCGCACAATATCTGCTGACCCTGTTCTACGAAGATTGCATCCTGGCGTTCTTCCGTCTGAGAGGATTTTGGTTGACCGCCCCAGTAGATGTCCATCGATTCATGTTTTCACGGGAGACGGCACTCGCGCAACTTTGGACGGCAATTTGCCGATCTCCTCTTTAAGGATGTCCCGAACCCTGCCCGTATCGACTGACAGGCTCGGGTAGATCTGACCTGTCGCGCCCTGCGTAAGGGACTTGTCTTTTACGCGACTTATGAAGAGCGAGCCAGCCCATGAAGCGATGCGGGCAGGCATCGCTCCTCTCACCGGCACACAAGCCAAGGAGCTGTTATGGAGTTGGGATTTATCGGACTGGGCAAGATGGGCATGAACATGGTCACCCGCCTCCGGCGCAACCAACACCGCGTGGTGGTCTTCGACCGTTCGAACGATTTGATCAAACAAGCGGAGGGCCAGGGTTGTGTCGGCTCCTCGTCGCTTCCCGATCTGGTAGGCAAGCTCAGCGCCCCACGCGCCGTCTGGATTATGGTCCCCTCCGGCGCCCCGACGGAAGAAACCGTACAGGCGGTTGCCGCGCTGTTGCAACCAGGGGATATCATCGTCGACGGAGGGAACACGCGCTTTCACGATGACGT
>JACPZN010000410.1 GCA_016195505.1 Nitrospirota bacterium
ATTCGAACGAGCAGGATTCGCCTATTCCACACCGTATTTCTATAACGCGGGGCTCAGCGGGATCACTATGCGCGAAGAGATTGTTGAGAGGGTCAGGGCGAGTATTCGCGCGCAGGCAGCAAAGCCGCCACACGATGGGTTGGATGCCAACCAGCAATCCCTAGCCGGCCTGACGATTGCGGTCCAGAGATGGACCGCCGGGCATTGGTACGCTCAGGCCAATCTCAAGGCCAATCGTTTGATTCTCTGTGATTCCTTGCCTGCCGCCTTCGAGGCAGTCGACGCATCGAATAATCCACCCATCGATGTGATTCTTGGAGACGAGCCAGTTCTTAATTACATGGTCACGTACGTCCGTAGGGACTGGCGGCTGCTTACGACTATCGCTGAGAAACCGTTCTTCCTCACCCGGGCGCACTACTCAATTGTGATGCCGGAAGATAGCTACCAGCTCCGCTGGTTTATCGACAATCTGCTCCTCAAGCTGGAAGAATCCGGCGCGCTGACAGTACTGCGGGCTCGATGGTTGGATGAACTCTATGCCTATCCCCGTCGAGCCGCAACGGATGGGCTGCCCTTTGATGTTGAAAAAATGGTGTCCCATTATGATCAAGGGAGCTGCAAAGCCGCACCTCGCTGATAAGCTGGAGGTTCTATGAACACATCATGGAAAAGAGTTGCGCTCGCGATCGTTTCCATCATGGCAACGCAGTCTCTCGACTGGCCTCAAGCGTGGGCAGTGGAACGTGTGGAAGCCGAGGAAACTGCCCGTCTCCTTGCCGAACTTTTGAGCGCTGGCCGAGAGGTCATTGAGCATAACCAGACGTTGATCGATGATCCTCACCGGGGCGACAAGGGTTTCACCCCCGATGTCTTCGAGCAGCAGTTGATCGCGCAGTTCAAGAAACAGACGGAGATCGACCTGGCGACGATCCAAAAGGCGCCCGCGTCGGTGAAGGTTCCGCGCCTGGCGCATGAGCTCTTGCCGATGTTGGTCGTTGCCAGCAAGGAAGTCGTCCGTGAAGCCCAGATCATCATCAATCAGAAGGGAATCGGTTATAAGAATTTTATTCCCGCCACTTTTGGCAGTCAGGCAGCGGCACGATTTGCAAAGGTCTCTCACGTGAAGCTGAAGCAAACGACGCTGCATCCTCGGAACCCCAAAAACAACCCGGATGAATATGAAGCATCGGTTCTGATGTGGCTCTCAAGCCGGCCGCCGGGAGACGCGTATGTGAGCGAACTGACTGATGAAGGCAAGACTCTGCGGGTCGTGATGCCGATCTACTATGAAAAGGAGTGCCTAGCTTGTCATGGGGAACCCAAAGGCATCCTCGATATCTCAGGCTACCCCAGAGAAGGCTATAAAGAGGGGGACCTGGCCGGCGCCATCACGGTGATCGCCCCCCTCGCATTGCAGTGATCTCAGGGATTCGGCGCGACAAAGACCAAGACCTTAAGCCGCCGGCTCGTATAATTCTTCACGCCATGCTCTTCACCTGCCGGCGCCAGGGTCCCCTGCCCTGCTCCAAGTACCTGCTTCTCGGCCCCAACCTGGAATGTCCCCTGTCCCTCAAGGACCAGATAGACTTTGTCCTGCTCGCCGTGAATGTGGCCTTGTTGTTCCTGTCCCGGCTCAAAGCAATACACATCGCAGAAGAATCGTTCCGTCTGAAAGATATTGTTCTTCTTCATCTTCTCACTACTAAACTGTTGATAATCTGACAAACTTATGACCTTCATTGCGTTGGACTCCTCAATTTAGGATGAGCGGGCTGTTCGGTTCTATGGCAAACGGGACAGCGCCTTCTGGTATGAATTCTTTAGTTCATCAAGCGCGGAGTTGACTCCCACCTTCACCTCACTCCATTTGGCATCGGTCGCGGCCCTCAATTCGTCCAGCTTGTCCTTGGCTGCGTCCCTCTTCTTCTCCAGCTCGTTCAGAGATTTCTGAAGCCCTGCCCTGGTAGATGCCGACGCTTCAGTTGCCTTCCCCCGTAGGGCACTGATCTGCTTCTGAATGGCAACCAACTCCTCATGAGCCTTCCGTTGAAAATCTTCTTTTTGCTGAGCCGTATACTGTTTTGTTGCCTCAAT
>JACPZN010000035.1 GCA_016195505.1 Nitrospirota bacterium
AATGTGACGTGTTCGGAGGCACAGTTACAAGTCGCGGCCCGATGGCAGATTTGCTGAGGCCGCCATTTCAGGCAACCTTTTCGCTCAGAAATCTCGACTTAGCAAAGGTCCTGAGCGTGGAACAACAGAAGGCACTCCAAGGGACCGGAACCTTGAACGGAATGCTGCCCGTGACGGTCACATCCGTTGGTGTTACGATCAAAAACGGAGTGGTTGAAGCGCAGCCTCCAGGCGGGATCATACGTTATGGATCGATACCTGAATCATCGACGATTATTTCTGAGTCCGACAGCCATCTCCGCCTGGTGGCGCAGGCGCTGAACAACTTTCATTACACACTGCTGCGAGTTGGTGTAAAATATACCGAAAATGGTATGCTGAATTTGGCTGCTCAGTTAGAGGGCCGGAATCCGGATGTGAAGAACACACCGCCGATTCATCTTAATCTGACAGTGCAGGAACATATCCCGACTCTTTTAAAAAGTCTCCGACTGGTCGAGGATATTCAGGACGCGGTCGAGAAGAGGTACAAACAACCATGAAGCCAATGGTGCGCACCGTGCAGATCTCGAACCCTGCAATCTGGATTGTATTGGGTGGACTGGTGACGATGGGAGGTTGTACACCGCGTGTCGAAGTAGCGGCACCTGATAAGCCAATTACCATCAATTTGAACGTGAAGATCGATCATGAGATTCGCGTGAAAGTTGACAAGGATCTGGATCACGTGTTGTCTGACAAGAGCGGTTTGTTCTAGCCGGAAGGGATATGGCGATGGCGACATGGAGGCAAGTGGTGGCGGTGGGTGTGATAATCGGGGCACTCGCAGCTGGGCAGCCGCTTTTTGCCCTCACGCTTGAAGAGGCGAAGGCGAAAGGCCTTGTCGGAGAAAAGGCCAATGGATACTTGGGGCTCGTTGTGCCAGGCAGTGGGGACGCGCACGCCCTCACCAACGAGGTAAATCAGAAACGGCGCCAGGCGTACGAAGAAATCGCCCGCCGCCATGGGACCCACATCACCGCAGTGGAAACACTTGCGGGGGAGAAGGCGGTTCAGAATACCAAGCCCGGCCATTTCGTCGAGGGCCCCCACGGCTGGATGAAGAAATAACGACCTCACCCATATCGATCGTTCTTCCAGGGAAGTGCTGTATTTGAATAGCCGCGAACTTCCCAAAACCCCTTCTCGTCTCTGTCGGCAAACGTAATCTCCTTCACCCACTTCGCGCCCTTCCAAGCATAGCGCTTCGGCACGATGACACGGACTGGCCCGCCATGCTCTTTTGTGAGCGGTTGGCCGTTCCAGGTGTAGGTCAAAAGCACATCGTCGTCGCTGCAGGCTTCAAGGGGAAGATTGGTCGTGTAGTCGTCATAGGATTTGAAGAGGACAAATTTGGCCAGCAATAGCGGCTGCACCACAGAAATAATGTGCTTGAAGCTCACGCCTTCCCACTCGTTGTCATATCGGCTCCACGAGGTGACACAGTGGAAGTCCGACCGGTCTTTGAATTGGGGTTGCGCCAAAAACTGCTCCCACGTCCAGGTAAGAGGATTGGTCACAAACCCATTGATGACGAGGCGCCATTCTGCCAAGGGGATCTCAGGTTTGAACCCCAGATCCAGCACGGGAAAAGTCTCCACGAGATGTTGCCCTGGAGGGAGACGATCATCTCCCTCGTAGAATACCTCGCGTTCTTCTCCCCCGCGCCGGGCCTTGGCCCACTGTTCCTTGGTCTTGGTCAGACGGTTGGTTTCGTCCATTATGGCCTCCTATGGACAGACTACGGGAAACAAGGCCTTTCTGACAAACATATTTATGGTTAGTCAGCTATGAGGCATGGTTCTGACAGGAGTAGGAATTCTCTTCGGGAAACAGGGCTCTATGGGGCATCCTGGGGCCTGCTACACTTGAAGGACTGCGGGAATCTTACTACTAGAGGAATAATGGCGTCCCATTCAATTATGCGGGGCCTCTTAATAGTGGGTCTCCTGTTGGCCCTTAGTAGTCTAGAAGAGCTGGTGCTTCCCATGTCGGCTATCCCCAGCAAACCGAAAAAGGAGGCTAAGCCCTTGGTAGTTCAGCCGGTTGTCCCCGATAGGCCCGTCTCTTCTGCCCCGCTCCTGAAGGGGAAGGCCAAGAAATCAGCTGGTAACAAACTGGGTGAGAATGCGGTCGTGGAGTTGCCGGGGCAAACACCTTCCGATCGGGCCCCCCTGAAAACCCGTCGGCATCACAAGACCGGCAAGAAGTTGCGTTCACCGGCGATCGTCCAGCCTAAGCCGAATCTGTCCTACCATGGCATACTCGAGCAACCACAACGCTATGACCCGAGTCGGGACCGCCGAACAGGTCGAGCACCAAACCCACAGGCCGAAGTGCTCCTGCACGACCACTTTCAAGAACTCGACAAGAACCATGACGGAAGGAT
>JACPZN010000385.1 GCA_016195505.1 Nitrospirota bacterium
CCATTGATCACCAACAGATCGCCGTTCCGATCGTTATTGAAGTCCGCAAAACTCACACCAAGCGGCCGCCTTCCAGCAGGGTAGTCTTTGGGCCCACGAAAGGAGCCGTCCCCATTGCCAAGCCAAATTGAGACCGCATTCGACATGGGGCCGCCGTTTGTCACAACCAGATCCGGTTTCCCATCGCCGTTGAGATCGGATAGGGCCACAGAGGTCGGGGTGTCGCCGTATTCGTACTGCACACCATGCTGAAACTCCCCTGTCCCTGTCCCGAGAAAGATCTTGATCTTGTCATTACGGAGGGCCACGACAAGGTCAAGGTGATGATCGCCATTCACGTCATCGGTTGTAAGGGCGACCGGGGTTCGATGGACCGGATAGTGCCGGCCTTCCTCAAACTTGCCATTCCCATGGCCGAGCAAAAGTGCGATCTCGTCGCCGCCGGAACAGGCTAAGGCCACATCTGGGTGCCCGTCCTGATTGAAGTCGGCCATCACGAGCGCGCGCGGTTCCTGGCACACATGGAGTTGCACTTGATCTTGAAAAGTTCCGTCACCATTGCCTAACAGAATCGAGAGGGTGTTGCTTGCAATATTCGTGGTGACCAGGTCAGTAAAGGAATCATGATTGAGATCGCCGGTGGTAATAGTCGTGGGATTCTTGCCAACTTTATAGCTGGCAAAATAATAGAAGAGATCGGGAGGATTATAAGGCTCGGTTTTTGAACAAGCCGTGAGTCCACCGATAAATAGACACATCGACGCGAAACCAAGGATGGGCCTGATCGTTCGGAATTTCCCCAGACTTGAAGCGCTCACGCCGTCTTCCTATGCTCGCATGGTACGGGACTAAAGGACCTATGACGATGGTGTGTAGAACGCTCAGTATATAGAGGACTTCTTTCCTCTGGCAATCTCGGAAAAAGCGCTCCTGAACCTTTGAAATTCACCTTCGGCCTGAGCTACAATGGGCCCTCTCTTGAGGAGGACTCCATGGGTAAGATTGTGAACGTCGACATCACCATGTATGGAATCGCTGAAGTTCTGATGTGGTGCCATGATCGGAATAAGGGGCGCATCCCGGGCGTCGATACACCAGGCTTCAAGAAGATGCAAGAGTTGTTGGCCGAAAAACCGCAGTCGGCTGACTACTTTACGCTCGATCAGTTCTGGAAGAAGAAAGTGACGCTTCCATTAACCGAGGAGGAAGTCTCGACGATCGACCGCTGTCTGTACGATATCCCGAATTTCGATAACGAGCCGCTTCCCCAAATCCGGCACAAATTCTGGCCGAAGCCTGTCGAGACCCACTGACAACAGACCGGAACTGCCCCGGGCGGCTCCGGATGGTTGTTCTCCCATCCAAATCTGATTCTTTTTGATGATTTAAGCCGATAGAGTGAGGCTAACTCGCGCGCATCACTGCCCGCCATCAGCAAAATAAACGGGCAGGGACGGTTTAGAGTGTTCCTTCGCCTTTCAAGTATTTGCGGAAACGATCCATCAGTTCAGCCCCCAGCGTTCCTCCTTCAGGCTTCTTGGTCGAGGGATCGGCAAAGTGGCCGCGGATTTCCTGAAGACGCTTTTCAGCTTGCTCGTTCCCTTGCAGGCGTTTGGTTTTCTGGAGCGCGGTGTCGAACGCATCGAACGTCAGATCCTGGTAGCCGAATGAGCGTATGCGTTTGACCGCTTTCATCATCGCTTGATTTCTGAACGTCGTGAGATGATCGGAGTCGATTTCGGCCAAGCCGAGCTTCCTGGCCCGTCGCTCCGCTGCCTTTCTAATTCCGCTTCGCACAAAGTCAGGCGAGGTTTGCAGCCGTTTCCAGGCTTCATCGGTCCAGGCGACCCGCTCTTGGGGTGCCTCCCACAGTTCGCGCAGGACAGCCTCATCAATACGGGTCAGCTTCTTGTCCCTGGCTAGATCCTCGGTATCGCGCTTCAGCATATCGGTGACGAACTCCAGCGCGATGGGCGGCGACTGTTTTAACTTGTCCTGTAGCTGTGCCAGCGCTCCCTCGGTCCATTCCATCGCAGGTCCAGCGGTTTCCTGTAGATCGCCGAGGGCTTCTACCTTTTCAAACAGATCGACATTCACTTCGAGATGGCCACGTTCTTTGGCAATCTCTTCGGCAATTTGCCTGATCATGCCACGCATGAACTCGGGCACGGTAGCCAGACGCTCCTTGGAAGCAGCCGTCCAAGGGAGACGGCCTTGCCCCATTTCCTCGGCGGCCGACGCCAGCCCGGCTTCGCCGCCCATGCGGCCCATCATTTGGCCCTTAAACTGATCGAGAATATCTTCTGTGATCTCCTCATAGCCCAGCTCACGCGCTTTTTTTTCGGCCAAACGGCGAACCATGCCGCGAAGGAACATCGGTGCACGCTCCATCCGTTTGAGAGCACCGTCGGTCCAGCGGACTTCCGTGGTAACTAACTCCGGGGAATCTGAGGCTGACATGGCCATTCCTTACAACAGGCTATTGGTTCAGCAACTCTTTCAGTTCCTTGCCGGCTTTAAAGAACGGCACGCGCTTAGCCGGCACAGCCACGGTCGCACCGGTCTTCGGATTACCTCGATACCGACGACATCCGCGGCCAATTGGATGGCATCTTCCAAGTCTCCGAGCTCGTCGACGAGCTTCGCTTCCTTCGCCTGGCGCCCGGTAAAGATTCGTCCGTCGGCCAGCGCTTGAGCAGCGGTCAGCTCGATCGCGCGTCCTTCCGCCACGGCTTCAATGAACTGTTTGTGTACGTCGTCCATCACCGTTTGCAGTAAGCCCCGCTCTTCCTCGCTCATCTTGCGGAGCGGAGAGCCGACATCCTTGTACTTGCCGCTCTTGATGACAATCCCTTCGACGCCGATCTTCTGGAGCAATCCCTCGACGTTGGCCGTTTCCATAATGACGCCGATACTGCCGGTCAGCGTCCCAGGATTTGCTACAATTCGATCGGTCGCCGCGGCGATGTAATAGCCTCCTGAGGCAGCCACACTACCCATCGAAGCGATGACCGCCTTGTTGCTCTTGGTTCGGACCCGCTTGACGGCATCGTGAATTTCTTGCGACGGAACAACCCCTCCTCCAGGGCTATCGATACGCAGCACAATCGCTTTAACGGAAGGATTTTCGCTGAATCGCTTCAGATCTCCGACCGTCGTTTGCGAATCTAAGATCACCCCTTCCACCCGAATCAAGGCAATCCGATCCTCGGTCGATAAATCGAGATCGGGAAAGAAAAGGTTCAACAGAAACAAGAACCCAAGACCAGCGGCCAACACCCAGAGCAGGGTGCGGAAGGGCCGGCGCTTTGGAGGACGTTCCGTCTGTGTCACTTCATCGGCCATTGCACCTGACCTACATCATCAAAACCGACCGGTTTCTGACTTAGTCGTCTGATTGTGACCGTTTCCGGCTCTGCTTGGCCGCGCGACCAAGACTTTGGTCCAGCGCGCCCTGCGCGGAGTGATACTCATCGACCTGTTTGCGCTCCGAGTCAAGTTGATGATCGCGCAGACTGAGCGCGATCTTCCGCTCTTCTCGATCGACCTTGATGATCTTGGCTGTCACGTCGTCCTGCAACTTGAACTTCTCTTCAAGCTTCGCGTGTGATTCGAGGCCAGCTTCACTGATGTGAATCAATCCCTCGATCCCGCTGTCCAGCTCGATGAAGATCCCGAAATCAGCGACTTTGCTCACCTTGCCAGCCACCGAATCGCCTACATGATAGCGCGCAGGGATCGCTTCATCCCACGGATCGCGGGTCAATTGCTTGTACCCCAGCGAGAGCCGCTCTTTCTCCTTGTCAATGCGCAGTACGACCGCTTCTACCTTCTGCGCTTTTTTGAAGAGCTCCGAGGGATGCTTGATATGCTTCGTCCACGACATGTCGGAGATATGAATGAGCCCATCGATACCTTCTTCGAGTCCGATAAAAGCGCCGAAATCGGTGAGGCTCTTCACTTTCCCCTCAATGCGGGTCCCGATGGGATACTTGCTCTCGATCATGTCCCAGGGATTGGGCGCGGTCTGCTTCATACCCAGCGAGATCTTGCGGCTCGCCGTATCGACATTCAACACCGCCGCTTCCACCTGGTCACCCACCGCCACGACTCTCGACGGATGTCGGACTTCATGGGTCCAGGACATTTCCGAGACATGCACCAAGCCCTCCACGCCCGGCTCAAGCTCCACAAAAGCTCCGTAGTCCGTGAGGCTGACGACACGCCCACGTACTCGGGTTCCGATAGGATACTTGCCTGCGACGTTGGTCCAAGGATCCGCACTCTTTTGCTTGAGCCCCAGGGAGATACGGCCCGTTTCACGATCGTACTTCAGAACGGACACTTCAACCTTGTCGCCGACGGTAAACAGTTCTGACGGATGGCCTACACGACCCCATGACATGTCGGTGATGTGCAATAAGCCATCAATGCCGCCGAGGTCGATGAAGGAACCATAGTCGGTAATGTTCTTGATCGTGCCCTGAATAAGCTGCCCTTCCTTCAGGTTGGCCAGCGTTGTCTGACGCTTCTTATCCCGCGTTTCTTCCAGCAGAACCCGGCGGGAGACGACCACATTGCCGCGCCGGTGATTGATCTTGATGATTTTCAGGGGGAAGGTCTTCCCGACGAGTCCGTCGAGATCGCGCACCGGATGGAGATCAATCTGCGAGCCGGGCAAAAACGCCTTCACGCCGATATCGACCATCATCCCGCCTTTGATGCGCGAGACGATTTTCCCTTCGATACTCTTCTCATCCTTGTAGAGCTTCTCGAGCTCTTCCCAAATCTTCATCTTGTCGGCTTTTTCTTTGGAAAGAATGAGATTGCCGTCTGCGTCTTCGCATTCTTCAATGTAGACTTGGAGCCGATCACCGACCTTGAGATTCTCCAGTTCATCAGACGAAAACTGATCGCCCGGAATCATCCCCTCCGATTTGTAGCCGATATCGACGACCACCTTGTCCTTGGTGAGTGCCACCACACGGCCTTCGGTAATCGTGCCCTCTTCAAGGTTGCGGAACGTTTCTTCGTACAACGCGGCTAACGCGTTCCGGTCTAACTGTGCGTCACTGCCTTTGGACACCATACCCATATAAGCTTCCTACTCTTCCGACTCTCGCCGGGTGCTGATGGTAAATTGTGCCGGGCTCACTCAGCGTTGCGAGCGCCGGCAATCGGCCCGCTCGGTGTCTGGTGCGGCTGGTCGCCCTGTCCTTTCGGAACCGGGACTTCGCCCAGGGCGGCAATGCGCTCGATCACCGTTCGGCTGACCTGTTCATAAAATCGCTTGGTCTCCGCTTTCTCTTTCCGCTCCCCCGTCTCAAACGTAAGGGGAGCCCCGAATCGCACCGTGACCTGACGCCATCGAGGCCACCGAGCCCCGGTCGGCAACACGTCGAATGTCCCTTTCAGATAAGCCGGAACCACTGGGCACCCAGTCTGCGACACAATCACCCCGATGCCGGCTTTCGGCTGCCGTAGGTGCCCATCATGACTTCGACCGCCTTCGGGGAAAATGACCACCGCCTTGCCTGCTTGAATGAGGCTGATCGCTTTCCCAAACGCCTCTCGGTCGAGCCGGCCAAGCCGCACGGGAATCCATCCCAACGACCGGAGAATGCCATTCAATACCGGGATCGGAAACAGGTCACTGCGTCCGAGATACCAGGCCCTCCGCTTCATCCCGCAACCGAGGAGCGGGATATCGAGGTAGCTGGCATGATTCGCGGCGATCAGCAGCCCCCCCCTACGAGGAATCTGACCCTCGACCCGATAACGAAAACAGATCCAGCCGATTGTCCGCGCCAGAATCCAGAGGATGCCGTAGGCAATCCCGCTCACGACGCGGCCGACACCGCCGCCATCATCTGCTCCACTACCTGCTCGACAGTGAGCGTAGAGGTATCGATCGGTCTTGCATCCGCCGCAGGAGTCAGCGGCGCAATCGGCCGGCTTTGGTCCCGCTTGTCTCGTCCCGATAGATCCTGATAGGTCGTTTCAATCGGTCCCCCATGGCCGGCGGCGACAAGTTCACGATGGCGTCGCTCCGCTCGTACCGTTGCATCCGCCTCCAGAAAGAATTTCAGTGGAGCAGTGGGGAATACCTTCGTTCCGACATCGCGACCTTCGGCCACCACCGAGCCACGTTGACCGATCTGGCGCTGGATAGGAAGCAGCCACTCGCGCACCTCCGGAATTGCGGAGACGATGGAAGCCGCACTCGTCACATCCGGTGTGCGGAGTTCGCTGGTGATATCGCGGTGGTCAACCAAGACCTGCATCGCGCTGTTGTGAAATTGCATCTGAACCGAGGTGGTCTGGAGAAGCCCCGCCACCTGCGCATGGTCCGTTGGTTGCACCTTCGACTGCAGCACTTTCCAAGCCACTGCCCGATACAATGCACCTGTATCGAGATAGAGATACCCCAGACGAGCCGCCAACAATTTGGCCACCGTGCTCTTGCCCACCCCAGCCGGTCCATCAATCGCAATAATCACCTGGTTCCCCGATACACATCGATCCTTTGAAAGAAGCTGTATTATAACCCTCACACATGGTGCGTCAACAATTCAGAGAGCGCAGCCTCAAAATTCGGGAACGAGGTCTCCACACAACCTGTATCGGAAATTGTCATCCTCCTATCCGCTGTAAGCCCACCGATTGCCAGCGACATTGCCACACGATGATCGCCATGGCTCTGTGCCTTGGCGACGGCCTTCAAGCGGCCGTTTTCTCCGGCTCGGGCTAACCCCTGAATGATCATTCCGTCAGGTTTTTCGGTGATCTGTGCCCCCATCGCCCTCAACTCAGCACTCATGGTCGCAATCCGATCACTCTCTTTGACCCGCAGCTCTTCTGCTCCGCTAATGATCGTATCACCATGTGCCACCGCCGCGGCCACGCAGAGGACGGGAAACTCATCGATCGTTCTCGGGATGAGATCAGGACCGACCGCGACGCCGTTGAGCCGAGCAGACTTCACACGAAGATCGGCCACCGGTTCTCCCGCTTCTTCGCGTTGATCGAAAATCTGGATATCGGCCCCCATAATTCTCATCACGTCGATCAGGCCAGTCCTCGTCGGGTTGATACCGACATTCCGAATGATGATGTCAGACCCCGGGACAATCGTGGCCCCGACGATAAAGAATGCGGCGGCCGAGAAGTCACCGGGAATGACCACGCGGCTGCCTGCCCATCCAACTGTGGGCCGTCCCTGCAAGACCAAGGTGTCGCCCTCCCGGGTGAGCGAAATGCCAAAGAACTGAAACATGCGTTCGGTGTGGTCTCGTGAAAGACGAGGTTCCCGAAACCTGGTGGTCCCTTCGGCAAACAGACCGGCAAGGAGAAGCGCCGATTTAATCTGTGCGCTGGCGACCGATGATGTGTATTCGATGCCGTGGAGTCGCTTGCCCGTAATCGCCAATGGAACCAGTTCCCCTCCCCTGCGCCCCGCGATCGCGGCGCCCATCTCACGCAAAGGCTTGACCACTCGCCCCATTGGACGGCGGCGGATCGATTCGTCACCAGTGAGAACGGTAAAGAAATCCTGGCCCGCCAATAGGCCCGTCAGCAAACGAATACCTGTCCCGGAGTTGCCGCAATCGATAGGCTCGTTTGGCTCGGTCAGCCCCCAGATTCCTTTGCCGTGCACAGTCAACTTATCGAGGGTCTCATCGATCCGGACACCGAGGCCCTGAAGGGCCCGCATCGTGTTCAGACAATCCTCTCCCCGACAATAGCCCGAGACCATACTTGTTCCTTCTGCCAGCGCCGTGAGAATGATGGCGCGATGGGTGATGGATTTGTCTCCGGGAACTGTGATCGTTCCTTTGAGTGTTCGGCCTGGTGTGATTATCAAAGACGTCATCGTCAGATTATGCGCTGGCCGAAGAGGCCGCATTCAGTTTCTCGCGTTCGCCTCTTGCCCGTTCGAGCGCCTTTTCTATTCCGGCCGCGTCGCCTGCCTTGATCAATCGCTTCAGATCTTCTAAGGCCCGTTCGTACTTATCGATAAAGGACACCAGGTTGTCTCGATTCCACAAGAAAATGTCCCGCCACATTTCAGAAGAACTGGCAGCAATCCTCGTCGTATCTCGCAACCCACCACCAGAATGGCCGGCAAGATCCAATGAAGGGATCTGGTGATCGCGAAGATCGGCCAAGGCATTCATTAGCGCAAAGGCGGCCACATGAGGCAAGTGGCTGACTGCACCAAAAATTTGATCGTGCACATGCGGATCCATGGTCAACAGAACCGAGCCGGTCTCCTCCCATAGTTGCTTGATGCGCTCCAGAGCTTGCTGGTTGGTACGCCCCGTCGGCGTCAGAATGCACCGCGCACCTTTGAACAGCTGGTCAGATCCTGCGGCAACTCCGGTTTTTTCTTTCCCTGCGATGGGATGGGCTCCGACAAAATGCACACTCACCGGCATGGCCGCTTCCGACCGTTCGACCAACGTTCCTTTCACGCTCCCCACATCGCTGACAATCGCTCCGGGCGCCAGGCAATGAGCCCATTCTTTGAGATGGCGTTCATAGGTATCGACAGGGGTTGCGAGAATCACCAGATCCGCCCCACGCACACCCTCTTTGGGATCAGCCACATACCGGTCGATCGCACCCAACTCGACAGCAATCTTGAGGTTCTCGATCCGCCGGCCGATGCCCACGACATGATCGGCTAACGCCTTTCGCCGAAGGATCATTCCGAGCGACCCGCCGATCAACCCCACACCAACTATCGCGACCTGCTTGAAATGAACTGCCATGGTTGCAGTGCCTAAATTTCTCTTCCCACGGCTTTTGCAATATTCCCCAAGTCGAACATCAGCGCTTTGAACTTCGAGGGTTTGATCGATTCTTCTCCGTCGCACAGTGCGCATTCCGGATTCGAATGGACCTCGATGAGCAGGCCATCGGCGCCGGCCGCGACTGCCGCTCTTGACATCGGAGCGACTAGATCCCACTTCCCTGTGGCATGGCTGGGGTCCACAATGACCGGCAGATGTGAGAGTTCTTTCAACGTAGGAATGGCAGCGAGATCGAGCGTGTTGCGATACTGCGTTTCGAAGGTACGAATGCCTCGCTCGCAGAGCATCACGTTGCGATTCCCACGCGACATGATGTACTCCGCAGACAAGAGAAACTCCTTGATGGTCGCCGACAAGCCTCGTTTCAAGAGCACCGGCTTGTCATAGGCGCCGACTTCTTTCAGAAGCTCAAAGTTTTGCATGTTCCGAGCGCCGATTTGAATGATGTCCGCTTTTTCGAGAAAGAGTTCGATATCCCTGGTGTCCAAAATTTCGCTGACAACTGGCAAGCCGGTTTGTTTCTTAGCCTCGATCAAGTAATCCAGTCCTTCGCGACCCAAGCCTTGAAAGGAATAGGGCGACGTTCTGGGCTTGTATGCGCCACCCCTGAGAATCGAAGCCCCGGCGGCCTTTACATCGTGCGCAATTCCCACGGTGAGTTCGAGCCGTTCAACCGCACAGGGTCCAGCCATGATCGCCAGCTTCTTGCCGCCGATCTTCACCCCGCTGACATCGATGATGGTCCCTTCCTTCTTGAACTCCCGACTCACGAGTTTCCATGGAGCCAGGATAGGCAACACACTTTCCACGCCGGGGAGAGCCGTCAACGGCTGATTGTGAAGAATCCGGTCGTCGCCGATGACGCCGATGATGGTACGTTCCTGGCCGGTCGAAATCTGCGATTTCAAGCCGAGATCTCTCAATCGGTCGATAATATGGTCTACTTCACTTTCCGAGGCCTCAGGTTTCAACACAATGATCATGGTTCCCTCGCTATTCTTCCCTTCCTACATCAAGACTTTCTTGAGTGCCTGGAGGAAGGTGGTATTCTCATCGGGCTGACCGATGGTGACCCGCAGCATGGTTCCCTCGATATGCCGCACGATAATCCCTTCACGCAGCAACGACTCAAACACCTGTCGCCCATCTCGCTTGACATCGAAATAGAGAAAATTGGCTTCGCTTGGAATCGGATCCACTCCAAGCACTCGTAAACCGTTGCCGACTTGCTCCATCCCTGCGGCGTTGATGGCTCGACTCTTGGCCACGTGCTCATCATCTCCCAACGCAGCCAATGCTGCTCTCTGAGCGAGACTGTTTGCATTAAAAGGAGGCCGAACCCGATTCAAGAAATCGTTAATCTCAGGTGTGCTAATACCATACCCAATCCGCAGTCCTGCTAACCCATAAATTTTAGAAAAGGTCCTCAAGACAATTGCGTTTCGCCCTTCTTTCACAAACGCGATTGTATCAGGGAATTGAGGATCGCGGACATATTCGAAGTAGGCTTCATCAAACACGACAATGACATCGTGGGGCACCTTGGCCATGAACCGACTGACCGCCTCAGCCTGCACCATCGTCCCCGTCGGATTGTTGGGATTGCAGATGAAGAGCAACCGAGTCCGTGGAGTGATGGCTTGGGCCATAGCCTCGAGATCGTGCGTCCAGTTCACAAGAGGAACCACGACCGGTTTCCCATGTGCAGCGGTGACTTCCATCTTATAGATGACGAATGTCTGATCGGCCATGACGGCTTCATCGCCAGGGGTTACGAACGTCCTGGCCAAGAGCCCTAGAATTTCATCGGACCCGTTGCCTAGAATGACCTGATCGCTCGTGACTTTCCAGCGGTCCGCAATTGCCTGCCGGAGCCGATAGGCACTGCCGTCGGGATATCGATGCAGGGTGTTGTTCCCTCCACCCAACGCCGCCACGGCCTTGGGTGACGGTCCGAGCGGATTTTCATTGGAAGCAAGTTTGGTCACACGAGTGAGTCCGAGTTCACGCTGTAGTTCGTCGATCGGTTTCCCCGGGACGTACGGACTGAGCGATTGGATGTCTGGGTGGACGTGCAGTGTCATGGGTTCAGCTGTGGACGGGGTAGGAGCCCAGAATCTTCATGAACAGGCAGCGTCCCTTAATTTCTTCGACCGCCTTGTTGACCCGGTCTTCTTTGATATGCCCCTCGACGTCGACGAAGAAGATATATTCCCAGGCTTTCCGCTGCGAAGGTCTGGATTCGATCTTCGTCATGCTGATTCCGTGAGAGGCGAAGGGGCGAAGCAGATCATAGAGCGCGCCCACCTTGTCTTTCACTGACAACATCAACGACGTCTTGTCTTTACCGGTTTGCTCGGACGCTTTCTGGGACAGCACCAGGAAACGAGTAAAGTTGTTCACGTTGTCTTCGATGCGGGCCTTGATGTTTTTTAGCCCATACAATTGGCCGGCCAGCTCAGACGCAATCGCCGCAGACGAAGGTTCATCAATGCAGAGTTCAGCCGCCCGCGCCGTACTGGCTACTTCTACCGCTGGAACGTCCGGAAGATTGGTTTCCAGCCAGTTTCGACATTGTGCAATCGCATGCGGATGCGAATAAATTTTCTTTATTCCTTCAATAAGACCGGACTTCGACAGAAGATGATGTGAGACCTCTTGGAGGATCTCGCCGTAAATCAGCAGATTTGAATCGATAAACATATCGAGGGTATGGTTCACCACGCCTTCGGTGGTGTTCTCAATCGGCACTACACCGAAATTGGCCCGCCCACGCTCGACTTCGCTGAAAACCTCCTTAATGCTGTGGACTGGCACATATTGGGCCGACGAGCCAAATTTCTGCATGCAAGCCATATGGGTAAAGGTCGCCCGTGGTCCCAGGTACGCCACTTTCTGGGGTCCCTCCAACGATAAGGAGGCAGACATGATCTCCCGATACACCGATCGGATGGCATCACTGGGGAAAGGACCGGTGTTGAGCTTGGTCAACCGTTCGATAATAGCTGCTTCTCGTCCTGGCGTATGGAGATTGGCATCCGCATCCTTTTCCTTCTTGAGTTTTCCGATCTCGATGACACTCTTGGACCGCTCGTTCAGGAGACGAACGATCTCATCATCGATCCGATCGATTTCTTTACGATATTCGAACATGTCTTTAGGCATGATTGGCAAGCCTGGGACTTCCAGCCCGGAGATCGTCTTGCTCCCTCGGGGCAAGGGCGCCCCCTACGGACAAGCTTTCGATTTTACAGGAACGATTGAATCTATTGCAAGGATAGCGCTTGGGGGTTCGGGAGCTTTGGAAGGATAAAGAACGGCGAACTAGAAAGGGAACATACTCAGATAAGCAAGGTTGAGGGCCGTTTAAAGTGATCGAACGCCAGTCGGGTGACCTGCCGTCCGCGCCCAGTTCGATCCAGGAAGCCAGCTTGAATCAGGTAGGGCTCATACACATCCTCAAGGGTCCCCTTATCTTCTTGAACCGCCGCTGCTAGGGACTCAATCCCGACTGGCCCGCCATTGAATTTCTCAATGATCGTGAGAAGGATCTTTCGATCCATGTCGTCAAAGCCAGCCTCATCGATTCCCACCCAGGCCAAACCTTCTTGTGCCACCGGCTTGGTGATATGCCCATCGGCTTTGATCTGAGCATAGTCTCTGATCCGTTTAATCAGCCGATTGACAATCCGCGGCGTTCCCCGCGCCCGGCGAGAAATCTCTGCCGCACCCTCTCGATCGATCCCGACTCCCAAGACCCCAGCCGATCGCGTGACAATGGCCTCCAGTTCGGACGATGAATAAAATTCCAGCCGATACACCAGCCCGAACCGGTCCCGGAGGGGTGAAGTCAGGGCGCCCGCTCGCGTCGTCGCGCCCACGAGCGTAAAACGGGGCAGATCGAGCTTGACCGTTCTTGTCGCAGGCCCTTGGCCAATGACCAAATCGAGCTGATAGTCCTCCATTGCAGGATAGAGAGCCTCTTCGACGGACGCCGGCAGGCGATGAATCTCGTCAATGAAGAGAACATCGTGCTCTTGTAGATTGGTCAAAATCGCCGCGAGATCGCCGGCATGGGCTAGAACCAGCCCAGACGTAGACCGTAATGCGGCCCCCATCTCCCTGGCGATAATGTGGGCGATCGTTGTCTTTCCAAGGCCAGGCGGACCGTAGAAGATGGCGTGATCCAGGGGTTCCCCCCGCTGTTTGGCCGCCTCAATACAAATTCGAAGCGACGCCTTCATTTTCTCCTGCCCCACATACTCATCAAGCGTTTGAGGGCGGAGGACATTCTCCAAGCCCCTCTCTTCGTCCGTGACGCGATTGGTCATGAGTCGCTCGGTCATCGTTCGCTGCCCATGCCTACTTGTTATCGGGCACCTGTTGATACTTGGGAGGCGGCGGAAATGCCCCCTGTCCAGGCTTGGCTGTGCTGCCGCAATCTGGAGGGCAGGTTTTGAATCCTTGAGTCGGATCGGGTAGATTTTGCTCCATCTTTCTCAACTGGCATTGCGTCAATCGACCACCGTCCTTGCTGCCGCAACGGGTTGGGACCGAAGAACTGCCGATTTCTGCATAACCTTCAGGACAGGAACCGCAGACTGGGAGCATGTTCGCCCCAAGTGGCACACATTGAACAAGGGTCGGATCCCCGTCTTTGCAAACTTCTGGCGATTGGGTAACGCCTGTGGTTGCATACCCATCCGGGCAGGTTCCGCAGGTCATTCTGATGCTTTTGGGTTCAGTTGATTCTTCAGCAACGCCTAAGGAGGGAAACGCCCCAAAGACGAGAGCAGCTCCCACGTAGATGACCAGCACAAACTGCCTGAGAATATTCGATGCGCCTCTTGACATACCTTTACCCCCTTGCAAGTTCTTTAAGACCTCGGCGGATCAGATCTTTCAGCACAATCGGACAAGCCGCAGCCTTCGTCACTCGCTTTAAGGCTTCTCTGGCATCCTGTGGACGATAGCCCAAGTTTACCAGAGCGGACAGCGCATCCTCATAGGGACCATCGAAACTTGGCGGTTCAGATGTAGATGCCTGGACAACACCTGGTTGAATCTTCCCCACCTTGTCCTTCAACTCGAGGGCGATGCGACCCGCAGACTTCTTCCCAATGCCTGGAACAGTCGCGAGCTTTTCTACATCTTCGGTCTGAATCGCATGGACCAGCTCCGTGACGGGCAGGCTGGATAGGACGCTGAGGGCTAGTTTGGGACCAATGCCTGACACAGTGGTCAGCAGCAAAAACGATTCCTTCTCGCTTTGCGAGAGAAATCCGAACAGCTGAATCGCATCTTCCCTGAGATGTGTATGGATATTCAGCGCGGTAACTTCGTCGAGATTCGGAAGGGCGTAATAGGTGCTCAGTGGAATATGGACTTCATACCCAACCCCCTGCACATCCAGCGTAAGGTGTGTCGGAGCTTTGAATGCCAACCGCCCCGTGAGAAAGGCGATCATCGCGTCTCGTTATTCA
>JACPZN010000379.1 GCA_016195505.1 Nitrospirota bacterium
ATCACCGCATGGCGCAGGCCAAGCGCCTGAACTGCTTGCGCTACGCGTAGCGGTTCCTCGTGGTCCACTGCCAGCGGGCGTCCTGTTTCAACCGAGCAATAGTGGCAGCGCCTGGTGCAGATGTCCCCGAGGATGAGAAAGGTTGCGGTGCGGGCGTTCCAACATTCCCATCGGTTCGGGCAACGGGCTTCTTCGCAGATGGTGTGAAGTTTGAGCCGGTCCATTGTCTGCTTGATGTCGAGATAGTCCGGGCCGGTCTTGGCTTCAACCCTGAACCAGGATGGAAGACGCTGACGGCTGACGGCTGATGGCTGCCCTTCGACATGCTCAGGGTCCCGCGCTCTGTCGAGGGAATGGCTAAACGCCGAAGACGATCGAAGCTGATTCAGAGGAATAAAGCTCATGGATCACTACCCGTGTGCTGTGCGAGGACGAAACCAGCTCAAAAGTCTTGCCATGAAGCCGGATCGCTCTGCCTTAAGTTGCGGCGGGTCAGGATATTCAATCCACATTTCTTGAGAGCCGAGATAGATGCCGTTGCGAAAGCTGACTTGGGTTCGCAGTTGCCGGTAGCCTTGGGCGTGCAAGGTCTGGATCAAAGTGAGCAAGGCGACATCCTGCGTTGGGTATGGCTCTGTGCATACGCGGGTGGTTTCATACCGCAAGATGGCCCGATAATGCTCCCCTGCCCGCTCGAACTCGACGGGACGACTGAAACCCCGTTCCCGATGATCGAGGCCTGCGAGTTGATGCCTGTCGAGACCACCCTGTCCCATACTGCATCCGAAACATGGGCGCGCTATTCCAGCGCGCGAAAGACCGCCACCAGATCGCTCAACGCGATCGTCTTATGCTTGAGGATGGCCCGTTCAGCCTTGATGGCTTCGCGTGTCTTCATGTCGGCGGCTCCAGCTTTCAGGCGTGACGCACCAAGGGTCAAGATTCGGTCGCACTCCTCTGTCAGCTTTTTCTTGACCACTGGATTGACAGCCAGAATTCCCATGAGCTGGCGCCGTGTGTCGGTCAAATGCGCTTGAAGTTCGGAATCTGGGTAGCCTTTGTGTGCGGCTTCGTCAAAACAGCGATCTAGATACTGGGCAAGAAAAACGTAGAGGCGAACGAGGGCGGCAGCGACTTCAATCTGGTCTTTTGTGGAGGTGGCCATACACTTCCTCAATGATGTGAAGCGTCTCTCGTGAAGCGTATCTCGTTAGAGATGAGAGGTATGGCTTCAGGCGTTTAGCACGAACAAAGAGCGCTCTGTTTTTCTTCACGTGCTATCGGCCATAGGCCATAGGCTCTCTTTTTTTCGGACCAGATACGAGCGACGAGTCACAAGTTAGACGAGCACTTTGACGTCGTTGCCTTCAACCTTGACTTGATAGACTTCCACTTTCGCGGAAGGGTTGTTGATACACCCGCCTGTGGTGACGTTGTACTGCCAGCCATGCCATGGACAGGTCACGACGTCACCTTCCACGTCCCCTTCTCCAAGCGGACCGCCGCGGTGGATGCAGGTGTTGTCGATCGCGTGGAAGTTCCCCTCCACATTGAAGACCGCAAGGGTCTTCCCGTTCACTTCCGCCACGATACTGTGGCCTGGTTTCACATCCGCCGTGCCTGTGACTCGTACGAACTCTGCCATCTCTAACCTCCGGAGTGAAGAGTTCTCAATCAATTATTGGTAAAAGGCTGCTTAATCTTCTTGAGGAGGCTGTCGATCGAGACGCCTTCTTTGCCTGTACCGCCCACTTGGGCAATGATCTTCTGGGCAATGTCTCGAATCGCCGCGGCCTGTGGAGATGACGGATCGGCCACGACGAAGGGATGGCCTGTGTCCCCGCCGTCGCGAATCGCCGGGTCAATGGGAATGCGGCCAAGGAACGGGACACCGAGTTTCTCAGCGGCGCGTTCTCCTCCCCCGTATGAAAAAATCTCCGTGCGCTCCCCGCAATGTCCGCAGACGAAGTGGCTCATGTTTTCCACGATGCCGAGGAGCGGGACGTTCACCTTCTGAAACATCGCCATGCCCTTGCGCACGTCATGGAGGGCAACTTCCTGCGGTGTCGTCACAGTGATGGCGCCGGCCAGAGGGACCATTTGCGACAAGGAGAGCTGGACGTCGCCGGTACCGGGCGGCAGGTCGATAAGCAGATAGTCCAACTCGCCCCAGAGCACGTCGCGGAAGAAGGCTTGCAGGTACTGATGGACCATCGGTCCACGCCACACCAGCGGGGTTTCCTCCGGTACCAGGTAAGCTATGGAGATCAGTTTCACGCCGTAGTTCTCCACCGGCACAATCTTGCCGTCTTTCTGTTCAGGGCCGGTGGTGCTGCCCATCATCATCGGGATATTGGGCCCGTAGAGATCGGCATCCAGCAGCCCGACTTTCGCGCCCATCAGCGCCAACGCGCAGGCGAGGTTCGCCGCGACGGTTGATTTGCCGACGCCCCCTTTGCCGCTGCTGACCGCAATGACATGTTTCACGCCGGGAATGAGGTTATCTTTCGCCTGGGGCTGCGGAGCCCCATGGACATGTTCGTCAGCCATACATCGTTCCTCCACCCTATCTGTGCTCGGCAGCTCCTATTGAAGGCGCATCCGAGGATCGAAGCTTAATTGACTAGGATGCCATCATAAGCGATGCAGTGAGGGAAATGAAATGGGCCGGTCGGGCCATTGCCCGTATGCCCCGACTGGGGACACAGGCGTGGGCCATGACCCTCGGTGGTCTACCATGTATACTGAATTCGTAGGAAAGGTTGTTTCTTCTCAGGAGCACCGATGACGATATCGCCGTCTTCGCTTGAACCTGCCATCCTCCGCATCGGTGAGCAGCTTGCGCAGCTTTCCGCCGGCCTCTCTCCAACCATTTTTGACAGTCGCTGGTGGTCGCAATCGGCGATCAATCTGGCAATGAAGGATGCGGCGTTCAAGGCGCGCCTGTTTCACTTCATCGATGTCCTGCCCGTCGTCGCCGATGACGAACGGGTCGGTTCGCTCGCCGAGGAGTATTTCGGCCGTTCGAGGGGCGAGTTGTTCGGACTCCAGTGGGGCTTGAAAGCAATCGCGTCCACCGGCATGGGCGCGCGTCTGACCGGCAAGTCGATCAGAAGACAGGTCGAACAGATGGCGAGAACGTTCATCGCTGGCGCCTCGGTTGAAGAGGCAGTTCCAGTGTTGTCGCGCTTGTGGAAAGAAGGGCGGGCCTGGTCCGTCGATCTGCTGGGAGAAGCCACGATTAGCGAGCGGGAAGCCGATCAGTATCGCGACCATTGTTTGGATGCGTTGACCGGCTTGGGACGCGCCGCGACAGCATGGCCCTCCACTCCCCTGCTCGAGCAGGATCATCTTAGCCCGGTACCACGCGTGCAGCTCTCGCTGAAAATTTCGGCTCTCTCCTCGCGGCTGGACCCGATCGATCCCGAGGGAAGTTATGAATCGGTGGCGGCACGCCTCCGGCCGCTGGTCGATCTGGCTCGATCACTGCCTGCCGGATTGATCTTCGACATGGAACAGGCAGAGACCAAAAATCTGCTGCTGAATATTTTCAAGCAGCTCTTTGCCGAGCCGGCGTATCGGGCTTATC
>JACPZN010000380.1 GCA_016195505.1 Nitrospirota bacterium
AAGGGCCGATTCGGCTGGACCTATATTACCGCCAAGGATCGTGTGCGAACCCCGTTGCTGCGTGAGGGGAGCAGATGGAAAGAAATTTCGTGGGATGCGGCGTTGGATCGCATTGCGCAAGAATTTTCGCGGATTAAGGCACAATATGGTCCCGACGCGTTGGCGACGATTTCGTCCAGCCGCGGCACGAACGAAGAGAATTATCTCTTCGGCAAGTTCATGCGCTGCGTGATCGGCACCAATCACATCGACAACTGTGCCCGCGTCTGCCACAGCGCGACCGTGACCGGGATGATGGAAACGTTGGGCGCCTCCGCCGCCACCAATTCGATCGAAGACTTGGATCTTGCCAAGCTCATCATGGTGGTCGGGGCCAATCCCACGGAATCCCATCCCGTCGTCGGCGCCCGCATGAAACGGGTGCACCGGCGAGGAGTTCCGTTGATCGTAATTGATCCGCGTCGTACCGAATTGGCTCGCCTTGCCGATTTTCATCTGCAACTCGAACCAGGCACCAATGTCGCGTTGTTGAACGGGATGGGTCATGTGATCGCAAAAGAAGGACTCGTCGACCTGGCCTTTACGAGCAAGAAAACGGAAGGGCTGCGCGAATGGGTAAAGACAGTGGCGGACTGCACGCCGGAGAAGACCGAACAGATCACGGGCGTACCCGCCCATCTCATTCGCGAAGCAGCCCGCCGCTATGCCTCAAGCGGAGCATCGCTCTGCGTCCATGGGTTGGGAGTGACCGAACATCGCTGGGGGAGTCACGGCGTGATGGCTCTGGTCAATCTGGCATTGGCCACGGGGAATATCGGCAAAGCTGGAACCGGCATCAATCCGCTGCGTGGCCAGAACAATGTGCAGGGCGCCTCGGACGTCGGCTGTCTGCCGACGTATTTTACCGGCTATCAGTCGTTGGATGATCCAAAGTTGGCGGCGTTGCATCAGCAGATCACAGGGCGTCCCTTGCCGACGAAGCGTGGCATGAAGACGCCGGATATGTGGGATGCCGCGCTCGATGGCCGTTTAAAAGGACTGTGGATCATCGGCTACGATGTGGCCCAGACCGATCCGAATTTGAAGAAAGTCCACGAGGCCTTGAAGCGCGTGGAGTTTCTGGTGGTGCACGATTTGTTTCTGAGCGAAACCACAAAGTTTGCACACCTCGTGCTGCCTGGGGCGTCCTTTCTAGAAAAAGACGGTACGTTCACGAATCTCGAACGACGTATCCAGCGCATCAGGAAGGCGGTCGATCCGCCGAACGGCATTCTTCCGGATTGGCGCGTGGCCTGTGAGGTCTCGAATCGGATGGGCTATCCGATGTCGTATCAGCATCCGTCTGAAATCATGGATGAGATCGCGCGACTGACGCCGATGTTTGCCGGTGTGTCGTACGACCGGCTCGACCAGCCTGCGGGCCTACAATGGCCGGTGCCGACTGCCACGCATGAAGGCACGTCACTGATGCACCGGGAGACGTTTCCCAAGGGGAAAGCGCGCTTCATCGCGGTGGACTATTTGCCGCCCGGCGAAGCGGCGAGCGAAGACTATCCGTTCATAATGACGACCGGACGCATTCTTCAACATTACAATTGCGGCGCTCAAACCAGACGCACTGACATTTTGCAGGTCGTGGACACAGACGTGCTCGAGATGCATCCGGCCGACATGGAGCGGCTGCAACTAGATGACGGGGCGATCGTCCGGCTGGTGAGCGCTCGCGGTCAGGCTCTGCTCCCTGTGATGAAGAGTGAGCGTGTGCTGCCGGGGCACCTCTTCACCAGCTTTCACTTCCCGGCTTCGACGGTCAATGAGTTGCTCTCGTCGAGTGCGGATGAAAGCTCAAAATGTCCGGAGTACAAGGTATCCGCCGTTCGAGTGGAACCTGTCCAACGGGAGGAGCTCGATTCAGAAGACGAGGCGGAGTTTCGCCACATGCGGCGCCAATTGATCTTGTGAACAGCAGGCGGGGGGGCGGAAGGCATGAAGCAAGGGATCGAAACATCGAATCATCCGGGCCAGGCTGACAGCCCATCGCCTCGTGCCTCTGCCTCCGAGCCGCTTCCGGTTTCAACGACCGATGCCTACGCGCCAGCCCAGATCGCAGAGCGTGTCTGCAAGATCGGGTTGGCGAAAGTGACGACGCCGGTGGCGACGATGATTGCCCTGGCTGTGCTGGCAGGAGCGTTTATCTCGCTGGGCGCGCTGTTTTACACCGTGACCGTCACGGTGGGGAAAGGCATGGCTGCCGCGCCGTTCGGGCTGGTGCGTCTTGCCGGAGGCGTGACGTTCAGCTTAGGACTGATTCTCGTCGTAGTGGGGGGAGCGGAATTGTTTACCGGGAACAATCTCATTGCCATGGCCTGGGCTGTCGGCTGTGTTCAAACGCCCCAGGTGGTTAGGAATTGGCTGTGGGTCTATCTCGGCAATCTCCTGGGTGCATTCGGCACTGCCGCTCTAGTGTGGCTGGCCGACGTGCAGACCCTGAGCGACGGAGCGGTCAGCGAAACGATGGTGCAGATTGCGCGCGGCAAGATTGCGTTGGATCCGGTCTCGGCGGTGGCCCGCGGCATCTTGTGCAATGTGCTGGTCTGTCTCGCTGTGTGGTTGTGCATGGGCGCGCGGAGTGTGACGGACAAGATCCTGGCGATTCTCTTCCCGATCAGCGCGTTCGTGGCCTGCGGCTTCGAGCACTCCGTTGCCAACATGTTCTTTCTTCCGGTCGGCATCGCGCTCGCCGCAGGGAGCGCAATGCCGCTCTCAGTCGCAGGTGCGCTCAGTAATCTCGCCCTCGTTACAATCGGCAATATACTCGGCGGGACGGTCCTGGTGGCCTTGGTCTATTGGTTTGTGTACCTTCGCGGGGAAGGAGACCGACAGTCGGCATTTGTTCGGTAAGAGGTGTGTATCAACCACAGAGGTGCAGCATGGCGACGGAAATGAAAAAGGAACAGTCGAAGAAGATCACGTTGAGCGTGATCAAAGCCGATATCGGCGGATTTGTCGGGCATTCGGCGATCCATCCGGCCTTGATCGAATCAGCGGGAAAGCAACTCGCGAATGCCAAGACGAGCGGGCTGCTCATAGACTTTCACGTGTCGGCCTGCGGGGATGACTTACAGCTCATCATGACGCACCATCGCGGCGTCGATCACGAACAGATCCATCGCCTTGCCTGGGAGACCTTCGAAGCCGGAACTGAAGTGGCCAAAGGCCTTCATCTCTATGGAGCGGGGCAAGACCTGCTTTCCGATGCCTTCAGCGGGAATGTCAGGGGCCAAGGGCCTGGTGTGGCCGAGATGGAATTTGTTGAACGAAAATCCGAGCCGGTGCTGGTCTTCATGGCAGACAAAACGTCAGCAGGTGCATGGAATCTTCCTCTCTATAAGATGTTTGCCGATCCCTTCACGACGGCCGGCCTCATCATCGCTCCGACCATGCATCAGGGGTTTCGATTCGAGGTCCATGATATTTATGAGCATAAGAAAATCACGTTTGATTGCCCGGAAGAGCTGTATGACATGCTGATGTTTGTCGGCTCCCCGGGCAAGTACACGATTAAGTATGTGTTCTCTCGTTCCGATGGAACGATTGCTGCCGCGTCTTCGACCGAGCGGCTCTCACTCATCGCGGGGAAGTACGTCGGCAAGGACGACCCCGTCATGATCGTGCGGGCGCAGCAGAATTTCCCTGCCGTAGGAGAAGTGCTGGAGCCATTTCGTTATCCCTGGATCATTGAAGGCTGGATGCGCGGCTCACACTACGGACCGTTGATGCCGGTTTCAGTCAAGCAAGCGACGCCGACCCGGTTCGACGGTCCTCCGCGCGTGGCCTGTTTGGGGTTTCAGCTGGCCGATGGCCGACTTATCGGGCCGCGCGATATGTTTGATGATCCGTCTTACGACGAGGCGCGCAGGGATGCGAATCGGGTGGCGGATGTCCTGCGCCAGCACGGGCCCTTCGAGCCTCACCGCTTGCCTCTCAACGAGATGGAGTATACAACCATGCCGCAGATCATGAAGAAGTTGGAAGGCCGTTGGGCCAAAGTCTAGGGGGAAAGGATGACATCGCAGCGAACGACTGTCGGCATCTTGGTTGGGGGAGGGCCGGCGCCCGGTATCAATAGCGTC
>JACPZN010000036.1 GCA_016195505.1 Nitrospirota bacterium
GAGGCGCAACGAGATATTGGCCTCTTCGATCTCGGTCTTACTTCCTTGCAGATCCGACGTCATACGGTTGAACGAGTCGATGAGTGTGCCGATTTCATCGGTGGCCTTGGCCTCGATCCGGACGGAGAGATCCCCTTGGGCAATAGTCTCCGTCGCTTCAGCCAACCGTTGAATCGGCACCGTAATACTCCGCGCGACATAAAACCCAAACCAGGTCGCCCCGAACAGGATCAGCACTGTGATCACGGCGACGAAGAGATACGCGCCTGCCTTAATGGGATTCTTCATGGCCTTGGTCTGCTTATATTCGTCGTACTGGTGGCCGATCCCTTCCATTTTCGCCAGCAACGATTCAGGCACATAGGCCTCGACGACCACCACGCCACCGATCTCGCCGGCGCGCCCGCTCGCAGCAATAGGGGCGGCAGCCCGCACTAAACGCCCGGTTTGGGCTTCCTGCACTGCATTCACCTCTTGCTTCCCGTTGATCACCTGGAGCACCAACTGGCCGATCGGCAAATCAAGAGCCGATGAAGGCACGTCGAGATCCAGTGCCTTCGTGAGGGTTTCCATCTTCGCCGAGAAGACTTCAATCCCGGCCACACCGAACTCAGCCCGCTTGCGCGCCATCGCGGCCACCAGCAGATCGCGCTGTTCCCCCATCAACATATCTTCCCGGTAAATTTCATGGCTGATGGCTCTGGCACTATTCACGGCCAGGGTAATGTGACCGGCATGTTGCATGCGTGCCACGTCATACGAATCCCGCATGACCTGCTCAATCTGATCGCTGAACCACACATCCACGGCCTTATTCACCAGCCCACTTGCGACTAATGCGAGGAGCACCGTTGGAATGAGCGAAAACCCGATGAAGGCCGCCACCAGCTTCGTTCGAAATCCCGATCCGAACAGTCGATGCCGCCGTTCGAAGTAGGCTTTGATGAGGTTGCGGGAGAGCAGCAGCAGCAGGACGACAAACCCAATCAGATCGAGGTTGAGCAGGAGGAGGACAAACGCATAGCTGGTTGTCGGCAGAAAGGAATCCGTTTCCTCGCCGCCGGGAATGATGACTTGGGAATAGTAGAAGGTCAGCGCCAGACAGGGTATCAGAAGAATGAGCACGATCCAGACCGGCCGAAAATGCATCGTCCGGCGTTCCGGCTCCGACATAGGACGGGATGGCCGGAGCGGCCGGCCGGCTCCGGCAAATGTCGGTGCGCCACCGGTGACAGAACGACGGTCCTTCTGTATTCCGGGAAAAGAACCTGTGTCCTTCTTGATGTCATTCACATCCGGCATCCCCGATTGTCGGCGCCTCGGCACATGGGAGACGACCTACTCACGTTCATTGAATCAGAAAGGGGTCTCACCACCACATCGTGTGAACCATTGATGGCTGACAGACACGTCTGGGGACGACAGGCGGCAGGGGGTACGACTACTTGGCAGCCAAACTCACGTACTTCATCCGAAGGGCGTAGAGCATATCCCGCAGCACCGCCTGTTCTTCCGTCGTGAGATTGCCTGTGGTCTTCTCTTCCAAGACCGACAGCAAGTCGATAATTTCTTTCGCCTGCGGTAGATTCACCGGCATCGAAGGCTGCTGGGGATCCAGCTGTTCCCCCATCAACATCAGCGAGGAGCTGCCTAGAGAAATGACGAAGGATGAAAAGGTGACAGGAATTCCCGAATCCTGGTGCGGATCAGAGTGTGCAGCCTGGTCGTGGGGCTGTATCTCCGACTCGGCAGGCGACGTGGCGGAAGGACGGTCGGCGTGACTCCCACCCCGCCGATCCCGAACGATAAATCCTTCTTCCTGTTCTGCGGCCACAGCCCTTTCCCCCGCTCCAGATGCAGTGACGGTACCCTACCATAGGCCCTGAAGAGGCGCAAGACGCACAGATAGCCGCGCAAGATGCGCAGCCGGTTGAAGCCTGGTACCGACTCAGGTAGATAGGCTGAAGGCTTTTAGGGGTAGGGCTTCTTGCGCAACGAGGATTCATCTCTGCTTGAATCTAAGATCATAGAAACCGAGAAGGTGTTGAACGGCGTGATTCGAGCTTTGCGAGATCATTTATCGTCTTTACACTTCAGCCTTCAGCCTGAACACCTGATGGTAGTTACGAAGGCTGTCGGGAACCGGGTATAATGGGCGCCCAACTGCCTGTGACCATGAGGACCACGATGTCGGAACGATTTCATACACTCGTCGAATTGATGGCCGCATTGCGCGCGCCGGACGGATGCCCCTGGGATCGTAAGCAGAC
>JACPZN010000037.1 GCA_016195505.1 Nitrospirota bacterium
AACGACTTGTCCGCATTGCCGAAGAGACAGTGCGGGAGCGCGGCATCATCGCCGGTCAGATCCAGACCCTGTATCGCCAGCAGCTCAAATCCAAACTGGATCTGGATTTTGTTCGCGTCGAACTCGTGAATGCGGAGTCGTTGCTGGTGCGCAGTCATAACGAGTTAAAAGCCAGTTTTGCCGACTTGAATCGCGCCATGGGGATTGCCGGCTCGGAAGATTACACGTTGGAAGATGTGGCAATTGATGTACGGGCGCAGCGGCCGCTCGGTGATTTAATCACGGACAGCCTGGCGCATCCAGAACTGAAGCGAGCCAAGGAACAGATAGCCTCGGCCGAAGCGAAGAAACGGGCCATCAAGAGCCAGTACCTGCCGACTGTCTCAGCCATTGCCAGCACCGGCTACTATGATACGTTCGATCCCAGCCGCAACGTGACAACCGGCGGTTGGTGGGCGGCCGGCGGGAGTGTGTCCGTGCCGATCTTCACGGGAGGACTGATCGAAAACCAAGTAAAGGAGGCGGCCGCCCAACAAGCCGCAGCTCTAGCGCAGAGTGCCAATATCGAACAGGCGCTCACGCAACAGGTCACAAATGCGTATCTCGACACGGTCACGTTCACCCAGCAAATCAAGCTGGCGGAGGAGCTGGTGAAGACCGCACAAGAAGCTCTGGGTCTAGCCAAGCAACGTTACAAGCTCGGGCTGGGGTCGATCGTGGAGGTGACACAATCCGAAGTAGGGCTCACAGCCGCACAAACCAGATTGGCTGAAGCCCAGTACGACTACAAGATCGCGGACGTGACACTGGCCTATGCAGCAGGAGGCGGCACACAGCTTCAGATCGATCCAACGATGCGCTAGAACAGCGGTACCGGTGAGGACACCGGCGCAGGTTCCGGAACTTGAATCTTGGTCAGATCCAGCACCAGCTCATCCCGCGCGTTGGCGAGGAGTTCGTCCAACAAGCTGCTCTTCGCCGGAATCACCGCATCGGAGGGTTGGAAGATCAGGTTGAAATCCTTCGCCGCAGTCGGCCGCATGGGATAGCGCCGATCGTAAATCATACCGTAGGCCGGAATGCCAGTTCCTCATCGCTAAATGCCGGCAACAGAGGCGCCTCACCCTGAAGCCATCGTTGCGGGGCAACCCGATGCTCCTGGATTTTCATCCCTGACAAGATCGTCCGCAGCTTCTCCGTCCCCATCTCGATGGGATGGGAATGATGACCCGGGGACCATTCCGGCAGGACTGCTGCGTCCTCTTCGAGGCGCACGTAGGTGACAGGATCTTCGTACACGATTCGTGACGGCACATGGGGAATGGCACAGGCCCCGAGAAGTGCGCACAGGAGTACACCTTGCGAAACGTGACGCGTGACACGTGACGCGCAAAGGACACTATTTCGCCATCCTCTCTTCCTTATCACTCGTCACCCGTCATTTGTCCCCTGTCACGCTACTCTGTAATAGTGACCGTCATTTCCAGGCGATCCAGCGGATTGTCTTGCCTGTCGCGCTTCATGCTCACAACCTTATCCGCCACATCCATGCCACTCACAACTTCTCCGAACACGGTGTACTGCCAATCGAGGAAATTGGCATCAGCCACGCAAATGAAAAACTGTGAACCGGCACTGTCCGGATCGTTCGACCGGGCCATCGACACGATGCCGCGCTTGTGCGGCTTGCTGTTGAACTCGGCCTTCACTTTATAGCCAGGGTCACCTGTTCCGTGTGTCGAGCGGTCCGAATTCTTGCTGTTGGGATCTCCCCCTTGAATCATAAAATCGGGGATGACGCGATGGAATGTGGTCCCATTATAAAATCCTTCTTTGGACAGCTTCACAAAATTCCTCACATGGCCGGGCGCCACATCGGGGAAAAATCGAAGGACGATTTGCCCGAGCGGCGACCCTTTGCTGGTGACCGCTATTGTCGCCCGCGTTTTCTCACTCACATCAGACATTGCTTCAATCCTTTCGTTCGTTATCGAAAGACAAAAGGCGGCGGCGCCATACCTGCCTCCAGGCCTTGATTGACGGCCACCCATGTCAACCCGTCGTCGCTTCGAAACACCCCCGCACTCGTTCCCGCATAGAGTCCTCCGTCCCCTGACCCTATCAGCACCTGAATCGCGAGGTTCGTGAGTCCCTTATTGACGGGCATCCACTGTTTCCCTTTGTCCACGGTCTTGAAAATACCGTTCCCGGTCGCCACGATCAAGCCTTGATCGTTCAGGACGATCCCGCGGATCGAATCGTTGGGCAGTGCCCGGCTGATCGACCGCCAGGTGTTGCCGCCGTCGGCGCTGCGGAAAACGCCTCCGTCAAAGGTGCCGGCAAAAATGCTCTGATCCTGATCGATGACCAGCACACGAATGAAATTCTCGATCATGCCCTCATGATCCTTCAACCCATGCTGCATACGCACCCAGCCGGACGAATGGCGTTTGAAGCGAAGGATTCCTTTACCGGACGTTCCGGCATAGAGCGTGCCATCCGAGGACCGGGCCAGCGCATGAACCAGAATATCGTCCAGCCCCGTTGTGACGACCGACCAACGATCCCCCGACTCATTCAGCCGGTACACCCCGTCGCCCGTGCCCGCATACAGCTCCTCGCCCGCCACCATCAGCGCTTTCACTTCCAGCCGTTTGAGTCCGGCATTGACTGGCTTCCACGACTTGCCTTCATCGCGTGAGCGGAATACGCCTCCGCGAAACGTGCCGGCATACACCGCTCCGTCTTTTGCAGCCGTCAGACTCAGAATGAAGGGATCGGTCACACCGCCCCCGACCGCATTCCAGGTCGCGCCTCGGTCGCCCGTTTTAAAAATTCCGTGACCGAACGAGCCGGCATAGACCACGTCCTTTCCCGCCATCGCCAAGGCCTGCACACTGGTCACGGATTGATCAAACGGCCCTGGCGGCATGTCGGGGGCCGGCGGACTTTCAGCCCCTGCGAAATCATGGAGACAACCCACGATGAGCCCGACAACCATTACGAGTCGTATCCCCTGCTTCATCTCAAACTTGTTCGTCATCGAACTCTCGTTCCCGCCGTACCCATGGGCAAATCCGGATCGAGCGGCAAATCGATGCGGTTGTTATCCCGACTGCGCCCGAACAGGCGGGCCCCAAGAATCCCGACTTCGTACAGCACCATCAGCGGCACTGCCATCAGCAACATCGTAAAGAGCGTCGCATCAGGCGTCACGATGGCGGAGACAATGAGACACAATAAGATGGCGTGTTTCCGATAGCGTGCGAATACCTGCGCCGATACGACACCTGTCATTGCGGCCAAGGTCATCGCCAGCGGCAATTCGAAGGCACAACCGAAGATCAGCAAGAACTTCACGTTGAAGTCAATATAGGTGCCGACGCTTAGCTGCGGCGTGATATCACGATCGAGCCCGAAACTCACGAACAGATCGATCACCAGCGGCAGAATCACCAGATTGCAGAACACCAAGCCCAGCGCGAAGAGGCCTCCGGCAACGAAAAACAGCGGAATCGCCCAGCGCTGCTCTTTCGGTAACAACGCCGGTTCGATGAATTTCCAGCACTGGTAAAAAATGATGGGCAGACTGAGAATGACAGCCGCCAGAAACGACACTTTGATCGAGGCGAAGAGCGCTTCCGTCGGTCCGTAAAAAGCCAGTTGATTCCGGAACGGACGGTTCAGCCAGGCCACCATCTCGGCTGAAAAAGAGAAGGTGAGGATCAAAGCTGCAAGGATAGTCGCGCCCATGACCATCAATCGTCGCTTGACGGTTTGGATATGGGTGGCAAGCGGATTGATAATCCGGTCCATGACAACGGACCCAGCCGACTGCCAGGCGGGCGGCTGGTTCACTCCCTCAGTGTGCGGTGGGTTGGAGCCCTTGCTCGCGATACAGACGAATCAACTCCGCCAGCTTGTCTTTTTTCGCCAGTTTTTCTTTCTGCATCCGTTTTTTCTCGAGTTCTTCGGCCGGCGTGAGCACGTGGCGTTTCTGCAACTCATTTAGTTCGAGATCGAGGCGATGGTGGGACGCTTCCAGTTCCCGGAATTCCGTGTTGGATTCGCGAAGCCGTTCTGCGATCACGTCTTCCGTCAACATGCGACACCTCCTGGGTTAGGTTAGTCCGTCGAGACTGATCCACCTCCGATGGCAGGCTCACGGTCTTGCCGCGCCCCTGCCTGCATGACAAGCGGGTCCATTTCCATGAGCGCAGCGTCTTCGGTGGGATTGGTGTAATACTTGGGGCGTGTACTGATTTGCACAAAACCCATCCGCCGGTAGAGGGTGCACGCCGCCTCGTTCGAGGCCCGCACTTCGAGAACCGCCCGAGTCGCGGCCTGCGCCAGTCCAAGGTTGATGGCTTCGCTTGCCAGCGCCCATCCAATCC
>JACPZN010000391.1 GCA_016195505.1 Nitrospirota bacterium
ATCAGCCCCACGGACCGCTTCGGTTATTTCTTACGCTTGCCCTTAGACGCCCC
This sequence comes from Nitrospirota bacterium, assembly GCA_016195505.1. GTDB lineage: Bacteria > Nitrospirota > Nitrospiria > Nitrospirales > Nitrospiraceae > Nitrospira_D. The sequence goes on from JACPZN010000391.1 coordinate 54, forward strand.
TCGTTTCTGCCCTTGTTTCCGTCGTGAACGAATCAGTTTGACCCCAATGAACCCACCCACTGCTGCAGCCATCGCCCCAGACCCTATATAGAGCCACAGGGACGCACTGCTTTTGTCGTGTACGCAGCCGGCTCCAAAATTCACCTGAATGATTCGTTCTGACTCCAGATCCTTCGGGTCAAACGAGACTTTCCGTTGTTGCTGCTCCCCATTCGCTTCAATCAGAAGCGGATCGCCAAGATTATCGTTGTGAAGATGAAATGCCGCCTTGTAATACCCGCTGTCATCGGTCTTGACGACTTGCCCATAGGAGATTTTCGTATCCTTGACGAGTACGTCTACATTCGCACCGCTCTTACCATCTGCTCCGCATACAACCCCTTCGACCGTAAACCGATGGTCGGCTTCGTGCGTCGCAGAAACAACCGCGGGAAGACCACCCACTAGTGCAACGGCGAGAAGCCATTCCCGCCATCGTGACTCACTCTGTGCGATCTGTCTGCGCCTCACGTGCTTCGGACTGACGCCTCTTTCCGTCTCCGAGCGCTTGTTTCTGCCTCACACAATAGGGCGTGTGATTGTCGACAAACCCGGCCAATTTTAAGGGTGGATTTTTAACATAGCCCCTACCAGTTGTCAACGAACTGGGGAGCGATCTGAGGGGGGAGACAAGCCCGTTTTCAAGCACTTGAAGAGAGGTATCCGGCATACACCCGTGTGAGGGGAAATGAGACGACGACATGCGATCGGCGGGAGGAGAACTTACAGAATTCCTCGAGTCTTTGCGTCAGCTGCAACACGATTTATTTCGGCTCGTCGCTCCGAATCCTTCTTGGCAATCCACATTTCCCAGGACTTCCCCGTGGCAGTGTCCTCCCCAGTAAATGCGATCGCGGCAATCTGATCATAACGAATGCGTCGCGCCTGAGAACTGTCGGAAGGGAATAGCTCAAGATAGGAATCGGAACCGGCGACCTGACGATTGAAGAGATACCCACTGAGGGATTCACCGGATTTCAATGAAAGCGTCACATCGCCGCGATAATCGAACGCCAGTTCCACGGCTTCTGCGAGCTCAGCGAAAGAAGCCGGCTGAAATACGCGACCTTCGGGTGATCCAGTTACGCCGCCACTATGATTTTTGGTATCGGTCATGACAGAAGCCGGTCACTGGTCATCGGTCAACAGCAATTGTGTGACTATTACTATGAATTTTCGCTGTTGCGACTGACCAATGACTATTGACTGATGACCTATTTAGCGCGAGGTAGGCAGCATCGTCAACTTGACGGTCCTACTAAACCCGGACATGGTTCCAAATGTATCTTCAACAGCAGACGGCTCGTACCCGCAATGCACCATGCAATCGGCACATTTCTCGTTCCGCCCTGTTCCGTAATGATCCCACTCCGTGCTGTCCATCAGTTCTCGAAACGTTTTTGTGTAGCCCTCTTGGAGTAAATAGCAGGGCTTCTGCCACCCAAAAACGTTATAGGTCGGATTGCCCCAAGGCGTGCATTGGTACTCCCGCTGCCCCATCAAGAAGTCCAAGAACAATGGCGACTGATTGAACTGCCACCCTTTCTTCGGGTTCCCCAAAATACGGGAAAACAGTTCTTTCGTGCGCTCTCGCTTCAGAAAATGCTGCTGGTCCGGTGCCTTCTGATAGCTGTATCCTGGCGAAATCATCATGCCTTCGACGCCGAGTTCCATCATCGCATCGAAAAACTTCCGTACACGCTCGGGATTGGCATCGTCGAAGAGAGTGGTGTTGGTCGTCACCCGGTGCCCCCGCTTCAGCGCGGCCTTGATCGCCTTCACCGCCACGTCATAGACACCGTCACGACAGACGGCCAAATCATGTTCTTCCTTCAACCCATCCATATGGACGCTGAATGTCAGGAACTTGGAGGGCTGATAGTCGTCGAGTTTCCGCTCCATCAAAATCGCATTGGTGCAGAGATAGATATACCGCTCCTGCGCAACCAGCCCACGGACAATCGCGGGCATCTCGGGATGGATCATCGGTTCGCCACCGGGAATACTGACGATCGGGG
>JACPZN010000392.1 GCA_016195505.1 Nitrospirota bacterium
CCTTCTGGTTCTCCTGCTCTACCAGATCGGACTCATGTTCCAGCCTTTCTTGTTCCCGGCCCTGTGGGCAGGGCTGTTGGCCCATTGGGCGTTCCCGCTGCATCTCCGGCTGACGAAACTGCTCGGCTGGAACGAGACGCTCTCTGCGGCAGCACTCACAGTCGCAGCGTTGGGCATGGTCGTCGTGCCCCTGGTAGTCATGGGAGTGATGCTGGTGCGGGAAGCTGGAGCAGCAGAACAGGCAATCAGAACATGGATTGCCGCTGGTGGGCTTCAACAGCTGCTGGATCAATTGGCGACGATCCCGCTCATTGGAGGTTGGTTGCGGACGGTGGTCTCCAGCATCAATGTGCAGGCGCTTTCAATGGAGCAGTCGGTGGTAGCGGGGGTCAAAGGTCTGAGTCAGTTTCTGGTCGGCCAGATGGGCGATCTGCTGAAGAACGTGTTCATCCTGGTGACGGATTTCTTTATCATGCTGCTTGTGCTGTTTTTTCTTTTCCAAGACGGCCGGCAGTGGCTCGCAGCTTTATACGAGCTGATTCCGATGGAGGAGTCTCACAAACACAAGATCGTAACTCGGTTGGATCAAACAGTTCGGGCCGTGGTGAAGGGGATGCTGGTGACGGCGATCGTCCAGGGTGTGCTGGCGGGGCTGGCGTATCTTGTGCTCGACGTGCCGTTTCCAATGGTGCTTACGGCGCTGACGATTATTTTGGCGCCGATTCCGTTTGGCGGGACGGCGCTGGTGTGGGGGCCGGTGGTGCTCTATCTGTTCTGGATCGGTACGGTCGGAAAGGCCCTCCTGATGTTGGTCTGGGGGATCGGCGTCGTATCCATGGTCGATCAAGTTCTTCGGCCTTGGCTGATCGGCCAAGACGTGCAGATTCCCGTGCTGCTGCTCGTGCTGAGCGTGCTAGGCGGGCTGGCGCTCTATGGGTTACTCGGGCTCTTCGTCGGGCCGATTCTGGTCAGCCTCCTGATGACGGCGATACAGATCTACCGCGAGGAATACCACACCTCCACCAGTCCAGCCGAGAACGCTCCATCGACTTCTTGAATTTTTCTACGGCAACATTCTCGTACGGGCCGTTGGTCAGTGGTCATTGAATGGGCCCGACCTGGGGAAGGTGCCGCTGGCCTGTCGTGCCTTGACCAGTGCCAACTCCGTTACTCCAGCGGAATTGTAATCGCGATTGCGCCCATCACTTCGTTCAACTTGAAGTCCCGCTTCGGACTTAAAGGATGACTGTTGTGGCAGGTCACGCAGGCGGATGAGACGGCGCGGTCTGGATAGATGGCCTGGAAGTATTGTTTCTTGCCGCTGGCCACCATGCCGGTGACCGGCCGTTCCGGCTGACGTCGGAGGGTTTCAAGCGCCTTGCGTTCGAAATCGGTGGCAGGAGCATTGCGCGGATAGATCGGCGAGAGTCCAATGAGGCGGTAGCGGATGCCAAGGCCACCTTCTGCGACGAGACGGCCGGAGTGCTGGAGGAATTGCGCCGGCAGCGGGAGGGCGTTGTCCTGTTCCCAATGTTCAGCCGCCGCCACAATGCCTTTCTCCTGCATGCGATTGACGATGTGGGTGGTGTAAATTGTGCGGTCGGCCTCGATGACGGCATGGAGATAGTCGGCAACTTTTTCAGGCAGGATGCCAGCGGTGCCGGGGCTGTCCTTGGCGAACGGAAGCGACACACCGCTCCAGAGCCAGACTATGAGGAGTGCGAGGATTGCGGTTCGGAACACGATGCGGATGTGGTCCATTGGCCCTCCTCCGGGGGCGTGCTAAGGATCGGCATCGTCACCATGCAGGTGGTGCCCCGGCCTTCGGCACTCTCGATGCGGACGTCGCCTCCGAATTTTCGGAAGATGCGCCGCGCCACCGTGAGCCCGAGGCCCGAACCTTCGCCCTGCCCCTTGGTTGTAAAAAACGGGTCGAAGATTTTCGATAAGTGCTGTTTGGAGATGCCGGGACCTGTGTCGGCGATCGTCGCAGTGACGGTGTGGTCCGAGAGGGCCGTGGTCAGCGTGAGCGTGCCGGTGCCCTTCATGGCTTGGACCGCGTTGGTCACGAGATTCGTCAAGGCTTGCCTGAGCTGGTCCGGGAGCGCCAGCACACGCGTATTTCCTGCGTAGGTTTTCTGGACTGCAATGCCTTTCATATCGGCAGCTGTCTGTGCTGTGGCC
>JACPZN010000038.1 GCA_016195505.1 Nitrospirota bacterium
AGAATGTATCCTCGTTCCCATCCGCCGGTCCCTCGCAGAAGCGAACAGTATCTACGTCTTGAACGAAACGGGGGCGGCCCTCTGGAATCGCCTTGACGGCAGACAACGGCTGCAAGACATCGCGGCAGACTTTTGCGTCGAGTACGACGTCGCAACGGATCAATTACACCGGGATCTTGAGACCCTCCTGGCAGACCTACTTTCGATTCATGCCATTGAAGAGGTTGCCGTTGCCGATGGTCCGACGGGATAAACTCCATCACCTCCCCGAACGGTTTCCCGTCGCCTGCCAGTGGGAAATCACCTGCCGCTGCAACCTGCATTGCGTGATGTGTTACACGGATTGTTTCAATCGTCCCGACCTCATCCGCCAGGAACTCACCACTCCCGACATGCTCCGCATCATGGACGAGATGGCCGACGCCGGCACGCTCGAACTGTGCTTGACCGGCGGCGAGCCGATGATCCGTCCTGACTTTTTTCACATTTACGAGCATGCCATCCGCTGCGGGTTTCTTGTGACGGTATTTACGAATGGCACCTTGATCACGGAGGCTGCCGCGGACCGGTTCGCGGCACTACGTCCCCATCGGATCGAGATCAGTCTTCACGGCCTGACGAAGGAAACATTCGAGCGTATTACCCAAGGCACCGGCTCCAATCATCGCTGTCTCGACGGTACGAAGCTCCTGATCGATCGACAGATTCCCCTCACCCTCAAGAGCACAGCGATGACGCTCAACCAGCATGAGATCCTGGCCATCAAACAGTACGCCGCCTCGCTTGGATCGGTCGGCTATAAACTCGGGGAAGAGATGCGGCCGGAACTCGACGGCGGAGCCGGACCATTTCACTACGCGCTCTCCGAGGGGGACTTGCGAATCCTCAATCAACAAGACGAAGATCTTTGGAAAGAATCCTGCCGGCAATCACGCACAGAGCTTTCTCCCTGCCGAAGCGGGATGCAACGGTTCCACATCGACGCCTATGGCAAGCTGCAACTCTGTTCCGGCAACCGCCGGCAGAGCTACGATCTTCGGAGCGGGTCGTTCAGAGAAGGCTTCTTCGAGGTCATGCCGACGTTCGCATGTGAGTGGAAAGCGCCTCTCGCATCGGAACCGATTCACCCGGCGGTGTCCCATGCCTGAAGCGAGACCCCTACCCACGATGCAGTACGGCGATTTCAGCCGCATGGCCTATGAACGCTCGCTCCGGCAAGACCGTATCATCAAAGCACAACTTGAACTCACCTATCGCTGCAATCTGCACTGCCGCCATTGCTACACGGATCCCTACAACGGCAAGGAGTTCTTTCCCCGCGAATTAACTGTGGCAGAGATACAGGGCCTCTTCGGTGAGATGCATGACATGGGTGTGGTCTGGCTCAATCTCACCGGTGGCGACATCTTCATGCATCCTGATTTCTTCGAGATCTATGAGGCGGCCTATCGGAAGGGCTTCCTGCTCCAGCTTTATACGAACGGCACCCTCTTTACCCGCGCGATCATCGAGAGACTCAAGACCCTGCCCCCTTTTACTATCGATATCTCATGCCACTCGGTAAACGAGGAGCGGTTCGACTGGTTCACCCAAGTGCCGGGATCGTATCGTGCATTCATGCGCGGGGTGACGTTATTACGGGAAAGTGGGTTACCCTTCATGTTGAAAACCAAATTGATGGACTGGAACAAAGACGAACTCGGCGACATCCGGGCCTTCACTGAATCGTTTGGCCAGCGGTTCGGCTATACCACGTCGCTCTCACCACGACTGAACGGCGATTGCACGTCGCTCGCGTATCGAATCGACCCGCAAGACTTACGGAGGCTGGAACATATCGATGCCCCCGGAGAAGCCGAAGAGCGCTGCGCCGCACAAGAGGAGATTGTCGGACCCGACAGCAACCGCCTCTATCGGTGCGGGTGTGGGACCAACTCCATTCACATCAATGCCTGGGGCGAACTCGGCACCTGCACACTTCAATACGAACACCGAGTCTCCCTGCGGGCACGTTCACTCAACGATGCAGTCACGGAGGTATTTGCAGCCGTTCGTTCACGGCAATATCACAGCGACAGTCCTTGCCGCTCCTGTGACTTCCACCGATTTTGCGAGAAGAAGCCGACCGATGCCCGATGGGAGCAGGGCGACGCTGAAGCCCCCATCCCCTACGATTGTGACACAGCACTGGTCAGTGCGGAAAACACCCTAGGCCATACGTTAATTCACCCGTTGACGGCAGGGACGGTCGCTGCAGTAAAAACTCCCTGACATCGTTCTTTCAATTCGGCTTGGAGACCCCCGCTATGACAGAGAAAAAATCCTACAGCCCTCCGCAACTGTATGAAGTGACTCTAGACCAGGAACAGGCCATTCTCACCGCCTGCAGTTTGACGACAGTGTCTGTCGCTGCCGGTGCCGGCACGAACGGCTGTCGGGTTAATGGCCGTTGTGAAAGCCCCATGTGCGGAGGCTCAGCCGGAGGGTGTAAGCGATCATCCCTTGTGCTGGTGTGTGGCGGTGTCACCTGCCACGACAGTGGCGTTCGGGCATCATAGGGTTTTCTATGCTCATCCCCCTGCAACTTGGCGGGTCCGTATTTCACTTCAGCGAGCCGAGGGACTATCCTCTTCTGGCGTGGCCCATCCGTCCTTTCGATGCGTTCCTCGCCCCCGAACACGTGCCACCGGATTTTCACATAGACGTGACTGTCGTCTCCCATTTGCCTGAATTGGAAACCGGGCCCCTTCGCTTCGATGCAGGACAAGGATGTTGGAAGCTTTTCGAGTCCGATGCTGGCTTCGTGATCGAGAGTCTCAGTCCAGTGCTCCTTCAGCCTCGTGCCCGCGCCCTGGTCTCTCACGACTACCGCACGATCCGCGCGTGGGTGCTGCCGGAGATGCATTTAGGACAAGTCGGTTGGAGCCCCATGCACCTGTTCAATCCGATCGTCGAAGTCTGTCTTCTCTCCCGTCTCGCGTTAGATGGGGGATTGCTCCTTCATGCGGCGGGCCTCACAATCCAGGAAGAGGGCTACATCTTTACCGGCAACTCAGGAACCGGCAAATCCACCATCGCAGAGTTTTTTGCGGAACGAGGCGCGCTGGTGCTCAGTGACGAACGACTCATCATTCGGAAGATCGGCGATGACGTTCTGTTCTATGGCACGCCCTGGGTGGGATCCGGCAACTATGCCCATAATGCGCAGGCCGCGCTCTCCCAGCTCTATTGCATCAGCCATGGGGTAGAGCAGCATACGATATCTCTCCTCTCCCCGACGGCCGTCTCGCAAGAACTCCTGCGCCAGTGCTTCCTTCCGCTCTGGAATCGCGACGCCCTCGGGCGGCACTCAAATCGCCGGATGTCGTCGATGTGGTGTTGAGCCAACGACATCTATCCGCGATCGGTTTACGATGAAGACTATCGCTTCCGCAGACTTTCTGGATGCCCTCTCAACAAGAGCTGCTCAGGCACGCCGCCCTGAGGGAGTCACGTTCGAATTGACCTATGGCTGCAACCTGCGTTGCGTCCATTGTTACAACCCGACGCACCGGGCCTTGCCGCAGGAACTTACCACTTCGGAGATTTGCTCGTTGCTGGACCAGATTGCCGGTCTTGGAGTGCTCACTGTGACCTTCACAGGAGGCGAACCGAGCGTGCGCCCGGATATCGAACATATTCTCCGGCATGCGCGAGGACAGGGATTGGTCCTTCAGCTCTTGACCAATGCCACACGCATGACGCCTTCGTTTGTCACAGTGCTCCGGGAAGTCGGCGTGGCGCAGGTGAACGTCTCAATCTACGGAGCCACGGAAGCGATCTATGAACGAATGACCGGAGTTGCCGGTTCCTATCGGCAATTTCGACTGGGGTTGGCCTCGCTCGCCGATGGTCGGTTACCGGTCACCGTCCGCATGCCGGTGACCACCATCAACCATGAAGAAATTCATACCTGCCGGCAGTTGGTCGAATCCTTGCATCTAAAGTTTCAGTACTGCCTGGAAATTATGACGTCTATCACCGGCGATCCGACGCCACTCCAATATCGCCTTGACCCCGAGCGAAAAATCCGAATCGATCAAGAGCTGCTTTCATACCGCACAATGGACCAGCCCGAAGCATCCTGTTCGACTCATCAGCCCTTCATCGAATGCGCCTGCGGCCAGACCCGTTTTGCCATCACTCCCTATGGCGAGATGAACCTCTGTACCGCCTTCCCGATCCCGCGCTATGATCTCCGCACCGGCACGGTGAAAGAAGGCTGGGAGATTCTCAAACAGACGGTCGATCAGGCTCATCCCAACCGCCATTACGAATGTCCGTCCTGTGAGGTACGATCTCACTGCCGCCAGGGACGAAGCGACGCCTGGCTTGAAACCGGCGATATGAGTTCGTGCATTCCGCACTTTAAGGAGTGGGCTGAACTGGAGCATCGCACCCATGCCCTCCTCGACCCTCGTCGACCTCACTAACGCCTACACCCGAGTCAGCCTGATCAACAAACGGCTGCTCGATGAGTGTGAGATTGTCGGCCTGGCATTCCAGCGGCACGGTATTGAATGTCTCCTCCTGAAAGGAGCGGATCTGCTCTCACGCCTCTACGGAGTGCGCGGAACCAGACCC
>JACPZN010000039.1 GCA_016195505.1 Nitrospirota bacterium
CACCGATAGGGTCAGTCAGCGTCATCATCCAGGAAGGCATGAGGGCAGGACCCTGCTGCTTGGTCGTGTGGTCTTTCGTCAGCCGGTGAGGGAGCAAGTAGCCGGCGGTGAGCCCAATTTCTTGAGTGCCGATCGTAATCGTGGGAGAAACTTCCGCGGCCTGTGCGACGGCGGCGGTCATGAGCGACACAAAAAGCAAGGCTGTGAAGATCTGAGCAAGAAATCGCATGTGACATTCATGTTTGGTCTACGTGTATTCTGCTCTGAGCACGATTTGAGGTCTGGTCACAATTGCTCAGCTCTTTAAAGCGCGGCTAGGAGGAAGCAGCGCCTTCGGCTCGTTAAAGGTGAAGCTTTGACAACAGGGGTGACATCACAAAGGTAGCAGAGGTTTGAATACTGTCCAGAAATTCAGAGGGTTCGGCCTGTTGGGAAATGCAAGAATGCTGGACAGGGAATGGAAAATGTTCGGAGAGAAACGGAGTTCAGCGGGCGGAGTGGCTAACTGGAATAGTTCAGTCTAGTCAGACGGGCCGAGTCCGCTTGAGACTCAGGAAGCTTGTATCGCAGGCCAAGGGCGACCACCCGTTCCAGGCAGCGTCGGGCTGAGACAAGGTCCTGGCGTGTCTCGTAAACCGTAGCGAGAAGGCGAAGGACGGCAGCTTCAGCCGGTTCGTTGCCAAGCTTGATGTAATGTTCCGAAGCATTGTTGAGACAGCGCTCGGCCCTGGTAAGGTCTCCCTGGTCGAGATAGCATTTGCCGAGTTGGCTGTACGTGACTGCCAGCCCTTCTTCGTTGCCGACTACTCGGTGATAGTCGAGCGCCTGCTTGAATGACGTCACCGCCTGCTCCCATTGTCCATCACGAGCTTCTTGCAGCGCGAGGTTGTTATAGAGAATGCCGAGTGCGCGATCGTCTTTTAGCTCGCGCAGAAGATCCAGCGCTTCGAGATAGTAGGGACGGGCTCTTTCGGGATGGTCGGCGCCGATGTGGAGATTGCCAAGATTGACCAGCGTGTGGGCGATGGCGTGTTGATTGCGCTCCGTCCGTTGGATACCGAGGACCTCGCGATAGCACTGTTCGGCTCGGTCGAAATCGTCCATGAGTGCGCAGGTGTTGCCCAGATTGCCGAGGGAATCCGACAGTTCGGGTTGATTGTCGGCGGCTCGGTCGTCGGCGACGGCGGCTTCCCAGGCAGCGCGAGCCTGGACCAGATCACCACGATGGAGAAAAATCCTCGCCCGATGTTTGTGATCCTCGCCCATGAGCTTTCAGCTATCAGCAGTCAGCTCTCAGCATCCGGACATCTCGAACTCAGCACCAAAAACTCAGCTCTTCATGACCTAGTCGCCGCCTTTCGGCGTATCTTTTCTATACTCGACTTGAATGTCGTCCTCTTCTTCCAGGCCTAACCCGGCTCGAAACGATTCATAGAGTTCGGTGACATAGTCGATATCCCGCTGGTCTTTCGCATCACGAGAGATGAGATACGCTTCACAGAGTCTCACACCCGTTTGAAAATGATGGGCGATGGTTTCCTCCGTCACCTGCTGCCAGGTGATGTAGATGCAGAAGGCATGGAAGGAATGGGCTTGCGGATAGCGTTGCGAAAGCGCGAGCAAGCCCTCATAGGCCTCACGCGCCGTGGCTCCGGCGTTGGAGGAAAATGTGTCTTCCAGTTCAACAGCGGTGGCCCAGTGGGGGCCGAGTTCAGATTCGGCTTGTCGGAATGTATTTTGTGCGGCGAGTGCTGCGTCGAATTGCACAGGTCCCTCTTTGGTAATGCTGGCTGCAGCATACGCGTTAGGAGAAAAGGGGGTCAATGGGGCAGAGTAGGACTTGAAAGCGCAATAGCAGAGTTGGAGTGCCTGATTAGGTTTTGGATGTCAGTGATGGAGAATTCGCATCGAAATTATCAAGTCGCAACCGTGTTTCCTTGAAGTTATCCGCAAGATAATTTAGTAGAGCGTAGATGAACATAATCACGCCTGTCATTTCGAGGCTTTCCTCAACGGTTACGACCATGGAGTACGCGAGAGTTTCCATTCCGTGCAAATAGGCGTAGCGTCCCCCGACGAGCTCCATGCCGATGGCCCCGCCAAGGTACAGCGTTGCAGCAATGACGAACCGCAGTCTCGTTTTAGCAGGAAGATGCAGGAGGAATCTCAGATAGCACAGCCCGAATGCCAGGGTTAGGGCAATCCCAGGAATTACCCAGGCAAACCAGAAGAGGCCGCGGGCCTGGTGACCTAGCAGGCTTCTCATCGGCACGATTAGTAACTCATGAATGCTTGCGGCCTCATCAATTGCCATGAACAGAAAGGTGAATGAAAGAAGTGTCCATTGGAACCTGTACGCGGCCTGTGCGGCCTTCTTCAACGCGGCGATGAGCGCAAGGAATAGCGCTGCCAAGAGTAGTAACGACGCGGAGAAATAACTCGGGATATTACCCTCAGCGTCGACAAAGAACAGGCGGGTGAATCCGTAGGCGGTATCATGTCCTAGCACGTATTTTATTAGCTGCCCTGTGATACTGGCGAAAACAAGGAGTAGGGCTGTTATTCCCAGGGTGAGAGTTATGTTGAATGGACTGAGTGTGATCTGATTGATCGTTGGTGCTGTAGATCTCTTGGGAGATTTGACAGGTAGAGTCGGTTCGCGGCGGTGTACCTGCGCCACTGTGGTGTGTTTGAGACGGGCCTCCATTTTTTCGAACAGACTTATGTGATTCATAAGTGGAGCCTTGGCAACACAGCCTACGCTGTGGTGGGCAGCGCGAGCACGTTGTCGAAGTGCGCCCTAATCCGACGTGTGGCCGTTAAGCGCCGGTACGGTCTTCTCTGGCTGTATGGCGTGGGCCAGAACCGCTTCAAGCAGGTCCCTTGTGGATTACCACTCGCCGCAGGACCCTTCGCGCGCGGTACACGTATAACGGATAAGTCGAATTAAAGCTGTTCAAAACTGCTCATGTGGCAACAATTAATCCGGTCACAGCTTGGCATTGCTTCCGCGCCAAGATCACCACAATAAAAGGCCTGGTCGTGCAGGGGGCTGATGAGGAGACCGGCGGAAGCAGCGCACGTGCGACCGGCTCTTGCAGTCAATGAAGCCGAGCTTCAGGAACGTACTAGGAAAGATAATGACGCGGTTGTGGCGCACCAGTTTATTCCGTTGCCATTTACAACGAAGATGTTGAAGGCGACCATCGCATGAACGAGGTGCTGGGGCACCTCTGACCAATGAATTCTTTCGCACCTTGATTGTCGCTATCCGCACCTTGCCGATCCTTCCGCATCTCTCTCAAGGGCTGGTGGTCGCGATGGGTTCTTCCCCTGCCTCGTCCGACACCACGAGTCAAATCATCTCCCATGACTTCGGCTCCATCGGTGTGGACAAGGCTTTCATCGCCGGATGGCTCCGTGATATCGGGCTCTTGGTCCTCATCACGAATTTTTCTGAACAATAGGCCGAAGGGCTAACGAATTTGCGAAACGATTCTGTATCGGTTTGTGACGCAGAGCGGGCGGTCTTCAAGGCGTCATATAAAGATGTGGGGCTTATCTGCTTGAGCTCTGGGGAGTGGGCGATGCCGTCGTGGAGGCGGTGGCGTTTCACCACCATCCCGCGGGACGTTGCCAGGAAGGATTTAGCCTGCCGGCTGGTGTCTATGTGGCCAACGCGTTGAAGCAGGTGGACGATCCCTCTATGATAAGCGGTTGTCACAAGCCTATTGATCATGAACACTCGAATGGCTGTGGACTCGCGAAGTACGTACCTCTGTGGCAATCAGCAGCAGGTCATTCCCCGTTTGGTGAATCAGCTGTTCCGTCAGTACGGTGGTAGCGACTGGCTCATTGTCGGCATCGTTGGCACCATGACGTCGGTGCCAGGCCAGAAAGGCTCCCGTATATTCAAACCAATTCAACCGCGTTTACTTTCCTTCCTGTCGCTCTGTAGACTGTTTTCACTATTGCGATGAGTACAGAAAAACCAGCACCCGAAATACCTATCGAGCCTGTCTCAACCGATCCCGTCGATCAAGTCATTCGCTATCACATTCAGACGAAACACGATTTCAATCGCTATGCGCGGTCATTGGGGTTTCTCGATTGGGTGAATCAGCCTGATCCGTTTCGGCGCTATGAGGGAGCCCAGCTGATTCCGCTTCCTTTGCTTAAGCCCGATGGAGAACCGGTGCCTCCATCTTATGACGTCATCTACGAGAACGACGCTGTTGCTTGTCAACCTGTCAGCATACTTTCGATCTCTCGTTTTTTTGAATTTGCCCTCGCCCTGTCAGCTTGGAAGAAGGCGGGGGAGTCGGAATGGGCGTTGCGGAGCAATCCCTCCTCTGGCAATCTGCATCCGACCGAGGGTTACGTCGTCTTGCCGCAGATCGATGGACTCGATCTCAAGCCGGGACTTTTTCACTACGCGCCGAAGGAACATGGCCTGGAGTTTCGAGCGGAGTTTTCTGCTGAACAAGTGGCTCGTCTGCTGGCCCCGTTTCCGGCTGGAGCATTTCTCTTCGGACTCACATCCGTTCACTGGAGGGAAGCCTGGAAGTATGGTGAGCGGGCGTTTCGCTACTGCAATCATGATCTCGGCCATGCCATCGGTTCGGCACGAATTGCCGCGGCGACACTTGGCTGGAAGATGACGCTGCTGGATGGTGTGGAGCAAAATACGGTCGCGATGTTGTTGGGTACTCATCGCACGGAAGACTTTGGCGAGGTTGAGCCGGAACATCCGGATTGTCTCTGCATAGTTTGGCCAGAGGCCAGGGGCAAGGGGCAAGTGGTGAGGAACAAAGAGCGCATGATCCCGATCTTTCTTGAGCCTTTGGTCGTCGAAGAACTGACGAAGGGAAGATGGCATGGGAAGGCGAATCGGCTGAGTGGTGAGCACGGGGTGCATTGGGAGATTATTGATCAGGTTGCTGAAGCGAGCTGGAAGTGTACGAGTGAGCAACGCTCCCTGGCCTTTCCGAGGTTTCTTACGAACGACGTCTCAGGAGCAACGAACGACGCTGGCCCGTCAGCTGGCCAGATCATCCGCCAGCGGCGAAGTGCCGTGTCGTTTGATGGACAGACATCGATCTCTGCTGCGACGTTCTTTCGCATGATGCAGCGCGTGATGCCTCGATCAGATCGATCGCAATTGGAGCGACCGATGCCGTGGGATGTCTGGCCCTACGATCCGGCGATTCATCTTTTGATATTCGTGCATCGGGTAGATGGACTGACGCCAGGATTGTATTTTCTGGTCCGCGATCCGAAGAAGATGACTTTCATTCAGCAATCGATGAATCCTGAGTTGACGTGGACCATTTCGCCGGGATGTCCTGACGATCTGCCGCTCTATTGGTTGCTTGAAGGTGATGCGCGGAAACTAGCGGCACAGGTGAGTTGTCATCAAGGCATTGCTGGGGACAGTGCCTTCTCGTTCGGCATGTTGGCTGAGTTCGAGGGGCGCTTGCGAGAAGGGGGAGCCTGGTGGTACCCACGTCTATTCTGGGAGTCAGGATTGCTGGGACAGGTGCTGTACCTGGAAGCGGAGTCAGCGGGAGTAAGGGCCACCGGAATCGGCTGTTTCTTCGATGACCCGGTGCATGAGATCGTGAGCATCAAGAATTTATCCATTCAATCACTGTATCATTTCACCATTGGTGGGCCGGTCGAGGACATTCGGCTGATGACGCTGCCGCCATATGGAAGGCGTGACGAGTGACCAGTAGAAATAGGGAATCCTTCCGCTCTAACTTGTCACTCGTCACTTGTCACATATCACAGGATTGAGCATGTTTAAGATTAAGAAGAAAGCCGAGAAGCCGAAAGCTACGGTTCTTTACAACATCATCGAGGACTATTCCGAGTTCGATGCGCCGGGGAATGTGACGGTCTGCGCCATGACGCTCCATGAAGATCTTGCTGCACATGCCAAGGTCTTGTCGGAAAGCTACGAAGTTCCACTGGAGACGATGACCAAGCTGCTGACTGAAGGCGGGGTGTACGTGTACCCACAGGTCGGCGGGATTCTGACGCGGGGATTGTTTGCCTGCCGGATCGATCCGACCGGAGCGGTTCCCAAACAGACTTGGACCTTGGATCTCATGCAGTTTGCCGAGGCGGAGCAATTGGCTCGTGGGCGTGGCATGCCGCTCGATGAAGTGGCGGCGATGGTCTTGCACCGCACGCTTCCGGAGGAGCTAAAGACGAAGCTTGACCAGAAGAATCTGGGAATCGATTACCGTACCTTGGATCGTGCCGTTGCGAAGGGTGGTGATATCAAGTACATCGACTTTCGGAAAGATTGGTCTCCCCACTTCAAACGGCTCTGCATCATGCCGGATGGACGGCTGGTCGAAACGGGCGGGCTGGAGGAGTTTGCCCAGCTGCATGGCCTCACAATGACTCAAGCGAAGACGCTCATTGAGCAAGGCGGCACGCTCGAAGTGAATGGGGAAGTGCTGGCTTGCCAGATTGTGAACGGTCGACCGGCTGTGGCGAGGTTCAGTGCGAAGAACTACACCAAGGCGAAAGAATTGGCAGCAACCAAAGGCCTGCACTTGATGGATGCGCTCAGCGAGGTGGGCTATAACGATCCGGCAATGATGCGGGGGCTTGTGCGGAAAGAACTGAGCGGCGGGCGATGATGGCGGTCAACCAATTCACGCCGCACTCGTTCCTTACTCAGGGGATCACGATGCGACAGTTTGTTCCCTTTCTGATGATTGGACTCTTTTTGTCGGCCTGTGCCGCACCCAAACCCATTCTCTATCCCAACTCCTACTATCAGCAAGTTGGTGAAGCCGGAGCGGAACAAGATATCGCCGAGTGTTCTGAGATGGCCAAAGATGCCGGTGCGAAGCCGAGTCAGGGGAAAACGGGACAAGTCGCCGGCAGTACGGCTGGGGGTGGAGCCGTTGGTTCGGCCGCGGGATCGGTGGGCGGCGGCATAGTTGGTCGCCCGGGGCGAGGCGCAATGGTGGGGGCAGCCGGCGGGGCGACTGCCGGGTTTCTCCGCGGCCTCTTCCGCAAATCGCCACCCAGCGAAGCCCACAAACAATTCATAAATCGCTGTCTGAAAGAACGCGGGTACGATCCGGTTGGGTGGGAATAGGAAGCTACTCACGCAAGTGTGTTTGGAGTACCTGCTCCTACACTCGAGTGTGTTGCATCACGGCCATCGGGCTTTGTTCGAGGTCATGAATCAGTTGGTGAAGCTGATCGGTCTGGGACATCTGTTGAAATTCCACTCCAAAGGTATTCCCACGAGCCCAACGTACCACGGCCCGGTCGATCTGCAGCGGCCGACGTGAGTCCGGCAGTTGAACATGGATGGCAAGGCTGCTCTTGGCCGTGAGAATCACTTTGGATTCGATGCTGCAACCGCCGACCGATAGGTTGGCGATGGTGCCTTGGCCAACAATCTGCTCTGCTGAAAACGAGCTGCCGAAATTGACTGAGAAGCGAGGGTGTTTACGGATTTCTCCCATGACTGGCTCCAGTATCGTGGTTGGACCGTGCTAGACAGAATGCTCGCCGTTCTATCTATCGGCCAGGTCATGGGGAGACTTGAGAAAATCGTGCAGGTGAAGAGGATTGTGTTGGGGTCGGAATTGCCGCGGAGAGGCCTGATTCACGAGGTCGCGAGTTCTTCTTTCACCGCCTGGACCAGCTTGTTCATGTCGAACGGTTTTTCAAACGTGCGACGGGCGCCGAAGAGTTTGGCGACGTCCAGGAAGTTGTGATCCCCTTGGGCCCCAGTCATCGCAATCACTTTGGCGTCGACGTACTCACGTGTGAGCTGGAGGGTCGCTTCCAGGCCGTCTGTGTCCGGCATCAGCAAATCCATGATGACAAGGTCGACCGGTTGCTTTTGGTATAGGGCGAGCCCTTCGCGACCATCCGCTGCCTCGAGCACGCGGTGCCCGATCTTTTCGAGCACCTCTTTGAGCAGTCCTCGAATGGATTGTTCGTCGTCGATGACTAGGATGGTTGCCATAAGTATCGCTCTACGAACTTGTACGATCTTACCTGGCGGGATTGACCCTGTCTAGAAAGAAATTGATCTGGGGGGTATGCGGCCACTGCTCGCAGTCTAGGCTCAAGATGATCTCAAGACGATGGAATAAGGGGGTCTGTGCGCTGAACGTTGGCAGGTGAAGCTGCAGAGTCGATCGAGGTGAACATGGAACGAACAAGTTGTTGCCCTTCAGGGGAGAGGGTAAACGCCAGAAAGGCGCTGGTCACGGGATCTGGGCGTGGTGCTGAGAGTAACAGCACCGGCCGGCGTAGCTTGTACCGTCCGTCATGAACAGTCGGCTCTCCTGCTTCAACCTGATCGATGGTGAGGATGCGAATCGGGATGCCGTCTTCTTGCGCTTTCAAGGCTGCGTTCAAGGAAAGATAGGTGACCGCTGTATCGTGGCCGGAAACGGCGCTGAGGACCCGAATGATTTGTCCCGTCAACAAGGCTCTGACTTGAGAGGTGGTCACTTCTTTGATCGGGTTCGCAAAATTGACGATCACGGCAATGCCATCCCACGCGATCTGCGTGTGGCTCAACGTCGTGCTGGGTTGATCGCTTACGGCGATCTGGGCCTCACCTCGTTTCACGAGCTCAACGGCACGCACCGAGTTGTCCCAATTGAAGTCGATCGCAGTACCGGGAGCGTGTTTCTCAAAAGCTCGGGCGAGATCTTGAAGAACCGGAAGCTCTGGGCCGTAGCCGGCGATCACGATGCGGCCTGTCAGGCTGTCCTGTGCATGAGCGGTCCACGCGAATATCAGCGCTAGGAGCAGGCCCTTGAGCACAATCCAGGATAAGGTGCTGGGCACTGTGAGAACAGCCGATCGAGACGGAGCTCTCATGGTAGCCTCCTACGTCATGCAACATCATACCAGGCGGTGAGTCAGTTAGGCGATTCTCATTTTGTGCGCCAAGCAAGATGGTTCGACTTCGCAGAGAGGAGAGCTATTCCATAGAGTCGGGGAGATCATGCAGCGGAAATGAATCTTCTCACTACGCGTTTGGGCATGTTCTTGAATCGAAGAGAGAATATTGGTTGACCAGCTCCATCAATTTTGTTAAAACCGCCCTGTTTAAATCAGTGATCGCAGTGCACCCCGCTCAGGAGCTGCCCCCGTGGACAATCCCAATGAGTCGAAATGGGCCTGGACCCGTCGAGCATTTCTCCGCACGTCGCTGGCAGGACTCGGGTTACTGGGGGGACGGCTGATCTGCCCCTCGGGGGTTTTTGCTCGTGAACTGCCGGAAGGACGGCTGACGTTTTTTAACGTCTGGACGGATGAACGGCTGGATGTGACCTATCGCAGCGAAGCGGGGGCCTATGATTTAGAAGCACTCGACGATGTGAATCATATCTTGCGCTGTCATTACACCGGTGAGGTCGGAGCCATCGATGTGCGTGTGCTTGAGCATGTCAATCTGGTGCAGAAGAAGCTGGGGGGTGATCGTGAAATCCACATCATCTCCGGCTTTCGGTCTCCGGAGTACAATGCTATATTAGTGCGCTCCGGTCGTCGGGCTGCCAAAAACAGTCTGCATATGCAGGGGCAGGCGGTCGATCTGCAGATTCCCGGTATCCACCCCAAAATGGTTCGCCAAGCCGCGCTTGAACTGGGGTATGGGGGCGTCGGGTACTATCCTCGCTCAAAGTTTGTGCATCTGGACTCGGGACCCTTCCGTCACTGGTAATCGCCTCCCTGCTGATTGCGTTCCCGTTCAAACCAGCCAAAAGACGCTCCCGTCATGACTCGTTGCCCGGTTTGCGTTTCAATAAGAGGACGGAAAGCGGAGGCAGCGTCAGTGTCAGCGAATGGGGTAAGTCGTGACATGGACTTTCGACAGAGTGAATGCCTCCGAAATTCCCGACGTTACTGCCGCCGTACATAATGGAGTCAGTGTTGATCAATTCTTGGTACCAACCGGCTTCGGGAACGCCGATGCGATAGCCGTGACG
>JACPZN010000399.1 GCA_016195505.1 Nitrospirota bacterium
GGACTGATCTTCGGCTGTTGGAGCAGGGCAAAACGCCGGCGCATCGACGATTGGTGTTTGAAGAACTGTTCCTCCTCCAAGTGGCCTTGGCGACTAGGCAGCGGTCGGTGCAGGACGAGCCGAAAGAGCTTCGTTTCAACCCGCGAACACCGCTCTTGGAGAAGCTGCGCCGGCTGCTGCCGTTTCGCCTCACGGCGGCGCAGGATCAGGTGATTCGAGAGATCTTCCGCGACATGATTTCCCCGCGGCCGATGAATCGTCTTGTGCAAGGCGATGTAGGATCGGGGAAAACCGCGGTGGCGCTGCACGCGATGGTAATGGCCTGCGGCTCGGGATATCAGGCCGCGCTGATGGCGCCGACGGAGATTCTCGCGGAACAGCATTATCGAAATCTTTCCGGGACTCTGGAGACGTTGGGTTTGAAAGTTATTCTCATGCGTGGAGCGGACAAGGCCTCACTGAAGAAAACGCAATCCGCAAAGCTTGTGTCGGGGGAAATTCAGGTGGCGATCGGTACCCATGCGCTGATTCAAAAGGGCGTGGCCTTTAAAAATTTGGGATTGGCCGTCGTAGATGAGCAGCATAAGTTCGGCGTGCTACAGCGGAAAACGCTGATCGACAAGGGGTATAAGCCGGATGTGCTTGTGCTGACAGCCACGCCGATTCCGCGGACGCTGGCGATGACGGTGTACGGTGACCTCGACGTGTCGATTATCGACATGCTGCCGCCGGGGCGAAAACCGGTGCGGACATTTCTGTTTGGCGAAGCGCAACGGCGGCGTGCTTATCAGATTGTGCGCGACGAGTTGCGAAACGGAAAGCAGGCCTATGTGGTCTACCCCCTCGTGGAGGAATCGGAAAAGACCGATCTCCAGGCGGCGATGCAAGGAGCCAAGCAGTTGCAGAGCGGGGAATTTGCCGAGTTTCGCGTCGGCCTGCTGTACGGACGCATGAGGGCGGCCGAGAAGGAAGCAGTGATGGCCGATTTCAAAGCTGGGAAGATTCATGTGCTTGTTGCGACGACTGTGATCGAAGTCGGTGTCGATGTGCCGAATGCGACCATCATGATGATCGAACATGCCGAGCGGTTCGGTTTGGCCCAGCTCCACCAGTTGCGTGGGCGTGTGGGGCGAGCCGGCCACCAATCCTATTGCCTGCTCATGGCGGCCAGCCTGGGGCGCGCGAAGGTTCCGCTGGGGCGACGACCTGTGGGAAGTGAAGAATTGGTATCTACGGCGAGGGAACGGTTAGAGGCACTAGTACAATCAAACGATGGGTTTGTGATCGCCGAGGAAGATCTGCGGATCAGAGGGCCTGGGGAATTTTTCGGATTCCGACAATGGGGTATGCCGGAGTTTCGCGTGGCCAACATCGTGCGGGACGTCGATTTGTTGCAGCAGGCCAGGCAGGAAGCCTTTTCATTACTGAGGCTGGACCCGGGATTGAAGGCGTCGGCTCATCAGGGCTTGCGGGATGCGATGCTACGGAAATGGAAGAAGAAGTTGGAGTTGGGGTCGATTAGCTAAGACCGTGACGGGTGATGCGTGACGAGTGACAAGTTGAGCAGAGGGTCGCAGCAGCTGTTCCTTGTCACCAGTCACGCGTCACCAGTCACCGAGGTTCTATGGGGCTCCTGCAACGACTGAAAGACGATTTGCGGGCGGGGCTTGCAACTTTGCGCCTTGGGACAGTGCATGCTGCCGGCCGGGCGCTGGAGGAAACGGAATTGCTCCGAATGCGGTTGGAAGTCCGCAAGCTCGACCAGCAACTGTCCGACCTGTACAAAGACATCGGCGAGCGGGCCGTCGACCTGAAAGAGCGCGGTGAGACGGCGGAGCGTGTCATGTACGACGCCGAGATCGGCCGGCTCGTTCGAGAAGTTCAAGTCCTTAAGGAATCGCGCAAGAAGCTGGAAACGGAAATGGACGAGATTCGGAACGAGCAATGACCACCTTACCAGGACACACCCTTCGATTGGCCGGAGTCGATATCGGCACTTTGACCTGCCGACTCTTGATTGCCGACTTGCCGCCTGGGAGCCCCCTCAAAGAATTGCGTTCTGAGCGCCGCATTCTCCGACTAGGTGAAAGTGTCGATCAGACAAAACGACTCAGCTCTGCTGCCATGGATCGGGTGATCCAGTGTTTGCGGGTGTGGAAAGATGTCATCGACACCTATCGTGTGGATGCCTGTAAGGCTGTGGCGACGAGTGCGGTTCGGGATGCGGGCAATCGTGAGGAGTTTCTCGATCGCGTGAAGCGCGAGGCCGGGTTTGACGTAGAGATCATAACCGGTGACGAAGAAGCCAGGCGGACTCTGCTGGGTATCCACTCAGGCTTGCCAGCCAGCGTGTCCGATATTTTAGCGTTGGACATCGGCGGCGGGAGCACGGAGTTCATCCTGGATCGCCCAGGCCAGAAGCCAGTCGTGCGGTCGATTGATATCGGCGTCGTGCGCCTCTGCGAGCGTCTCTTGCATCACGACCCGCCATCCGATGAAGAAGTGCGACAAGCGCGGGAGTGGGTCGCGAGAGAAACCAAAGCAGCAGTTGCCGACATGGGCAACTATCAGACGGCAACCTTCATCGGTACGGCGGGAACGATTACAAGCTTGGCCGCCATGGCGCAGAAACTGCCTACCTATGAACCAGCCCTTATTCGGACTGTGATGGAGACGCTGGGGCCCATGGATTGTTTAGTTAATGATTGGGGGCTTAGAGAGGGTGTCGTGATAGATCTGTCTCAAAAGATGTCGATAGGAGGACCCTCTGTTGTCTGAAGATGCCATCATCATTTTTGTGATAATAGGAGTAGTTGTCTGTTACCAAGCCTTCGTCAGTTTGTTGGTGATTAAGTGTCGGTTCATCGAACCGAGGGCACGGAAGATCCAATTACTATTAATCTGGTTTATACCCTTCCTTGGGGCCTTGTTTTGTCATGCTGTTGTACAATCGCATGGAGCTCAGCCTAGCGGTGGCGACAGTGTTATCAAACATTACGAGAAATGAGAAGAGTACTGGCTCCAGCCAGGGAGAACAAGCCGAACAGGTTCGGACGACGGAGGTCATGCAGACGGAGATGCGTAGTAGGCAGCAGCAGACTACCTTTGCGAATACCACCGATAGCCTTTTTGCTCGGTGAAGCTGGCTTTCGGGGCGCCGCCGGGCTTGTCCAATAACAGGACTTTGAAGTCGAGGAGACCGAACCAGGCTGGGTCGGCCACGTCGTGGTAGTGGCAACCATGGAGTCTGGGGAGCATGTCGCCCAACGCCTGCTGCAATTCTTTCTCGGTATAGGCGCGCACGATGAAGGACTTGTTCATGGCCTGGCAGAAGCGCTGAATCGTATAGGCTGCGCCGGTGCAGAGTACCTTCGTGTCCGGCTTGAGCGCGAGAAACTGGGGGAGCGACAGGTAGCGCTCTTGAAAACCGAGCCAGCGGACGGCTTGGCGCAGATGGCTGTACTGCACTTCGTACTCAGTATGGCCAGGCAACTTTACCGGCGCCGGCCAGCCCTCTTCGATGCCGAATTCGGTGAGGAAGGCATGTCCGCCAGGCTTCAACACCCGCCAGAGTTCCGCCACGAATCGAATTGGTCCCAGGTTAAAGATGATGTCTTCTGGAGGATTGGCTTCGATGGGAAGACGCAATCTCCTGATCCAGTCGAGCGCTTCCTGATGTTGCGCGCTGTCACCTTTGTCTTCCGTCAGCTCCTTCTTGGTGAGCTTTACCGGCGTCATGTCGGCCATGTTCTCGTTGTCGATGACGAGATCAACCGAGTTGTCGGCGAAGGGAAGGGCTTCGCCGTTGGCGCGGGTGCCGGTGCAATTCCACCCGCCGGCCTTTGCGCGACTGACTTGCAGCTTGAGAAAAGGCTGTGCAATGTCGAGCGAGAGATACGTGATGCTTTGTTTTTCAAACGGCAGCAGTTCTTTCCCAAGTTCGTGCGCAAGGTAGCCGAGTCCGCCGCCGACCTCCAGGATGACTTTCGGCTTGGGGTTGAACCAGCCCAGTTGGCGGAGTTGCCGCATGAGGACTCGGCCATAGGTCAGGCCATTCAGCGTTTCGTTCGGCTCACGGAAGAGGTGAGAGACGGTGGTTTCGATCAGGTCGAAGTGGCCGTCGTCTTTGGCGCTCTCGGTCAGCGCATGATGATGGAAGTTTTCGAGATGCTCTTCTCCCTCGAATCCCTCCTGGCCTGACCAGCCTTCGCGGATCTGCTGCAGCAGGATGTCCCACTTCGCCTTATGCCGGTGACCACCAGGTGGCGCGCTTCCGTAGTAGCAAAGGGAGTAGTTCGGTGTGGCCCAGCGCTCAAGG
>JACPZN010000400.1 GCA_016195505.1 Nitrospirota bacterium
CTCAAGATTGAAACGGTGGGGTTGACAGAGGCGCCCATCGGGTATGCGGGCGCCGTCCGGCTTGATCAAGAAATCATCACGGTCGGATTTTCGTTCGGTCTCCGGGAAGTGTCTGTGACTCGCGGTCG
Organism: Nitrospirota bacterium; assembly: GCA_016195505.1. Taxonomy (GTDB): domain Bacteria; phylum Nitrospirota; class Nitrospiria; order Nitrospirales; family Nitrospiraceae; genus Nitrospira_D. The sequence goes on from JACPZN010000400.1 coordinate 129, forward strand.
AATTGCGGCGGTGCGGACGAGAGGGGTCCAGCGAGTGTTTCAAGTAGATGCGGCCATCAACCCCGGCAACAGTGGAGGGCCAATCTTCAATCGGCGTGGCGAAGTGATCGGTGTGATGACCACCAAATTTGCCCATGCCTCCGGTATCGTGCCGGAAGGGATGTCCTTTGCGGTACCGATCACCTATGCTACGCCTCTCCTCGCGAATATCCCGGATTTTGACTTTACAATGATCGGGAAAGGGAGGAAGGACCCCAAGGGGAGCGGTGAGATCAAAGGCCTTGCACAAGAAGTCGTCAGGACTACGGTTCTCATTGAGATAGTCAGGAACACCGACATGGCCTCGATGCCGCCGGCTTCGGTTGCCGGACCATCGTCAAAGGACGATGCCCCAGCGGTCGTTTCGCCGCGCCAACAGCCGAATCCGGTGCGTGAACCAGTGCCGAGCGCACAGGATACGGAAGCGATTGCGCGGGTGAACGACCAACTCCGGGCTGCACAGCAAGATGAATTGAAGCGGCTGGCCCAGCGTGGCATCGCTCAACCGGAGGGGATGGTGGTGATTCCATCCGGAGAGTTCTGGATGGGCGCGGAGGATGGACTGAAAGATGCTCGTCCCCTACACCGGGTCTATCTTAGCTCCTACTGGTTGGACAAATACGAAGTGACAAATGCACGGTACCGACAGTGCGTGGAAGGGGGAGGTTGCACACCGCCCAAAGACCGTCAGGCGTTTGACGATCTTGAGCAGGCACAGCATCCCGTGACCAACATTACCTGGAACCAGGCTCGATCTTTTTGTCAGTGGCAAGGAAGACGGTTGCCGACAGAAGCTGAATGGGAAAAGGCCGCGCGGGGGACGGATGGCCGCCGCTACCCCTGGGGTAATGACGGGAACATTGCAAAAAGTCGTGTGAGAGATGCAGAAGTCGCGGCCGGCAACGGCGGAATCGAATCGGTCGGGCGCCAGGGGGCATCCTCATCGCCCTACGGGGTATTCGACCTGATCGGCAATGCGTCACAGTGGGTAAAAGATTGGTACGCGGAAGATTTCTACCAGATCTCTCCCGCCCGTGACCCACAGGGGCCGTTGCGTGGCTCCTTCCGCGTGTTGCGGGGTGGGGAGTGGAATGAAAAACCATCGAACCTTCAGGCGAGCTACCGGGGGTGGGATGAAGTGACCTACTGGGGTCCGACGCTTGGCGTGCGCTGCGCGGAAGACGTGCCCTGATTCTGTATTCTCCCTCCTGTCTTTTTCTCCCCCGGTTTTCGTACGATGCCGGTCATCACGGCCGAATGGACATCAGCGGCGACCGCGATGTCAGGCAAGGTTCCAAGGCGATGCTGCGGCGTGCAATGGTTCCGATCGTTCAGGAGGGTTGCCGATGAGGCAAACTGGTATAGGGGCACGGATTGTGATGGCCACGGGACTCTGTGTTCTCGGAGGGTGCGCCGCGGACAGTCCGTTCGGTATCTTCGCGGACTCCACAAAAAATTGTGCAGAAATGGTTCTGCACGCGGATATCCAGACCGTGGCGAAGACCAGAGAGCAACGATTCCTTGGTAAGGTGCCGGAGACCACTGCTCGATGTGTCGGAGGGAAGCGCGCCGAAAGTCTCAGGGAAGGGCCCTGGTTGGATTGGCCGAATTATTGGGCTGCCGGCGATGCCACCTCTCTGGCGCCGGCGCGGCTTCTGTCCAACGCCAAGGTGATCGGCCCCAACGCACATGGGATCAACGGCGCGCTCTATGAGCTGGAGTTGCAACGTATCGAACTCCTCAAGTTCAATCTCTTCGACAACAATAAGACCTACAAGGCCTACGTCACAGGCCGCGGCGGCGAGGCCGGACCGGTATTGAGAACCTGGCCAGAGATGCGATTGCCGCGGAGCCATCCTGACTTCACGGCTGTCGGTGGTGATCAGACGCAGGTCTGTCGGGGAGAATTCATTCGTTTCCGCACCCTCACCGGCATTTGTAATGACATCCGCAATCCGCTGATGGGATCGACGCACCAACTGTTTGCACGAAACGTGGAGTTCGACACCACGTTTCCCGATCTAGGCTTGAACGAGATGACCAAGAATCGCCATGGAGATCGATTAAGCCTGTTGAAGCCCGACCCACAGATCATCAGCCGGAAGCTGTTCACCCGAGCGCAGGTGGAGCCGAAACAGTGTAACAAGGGGTACGGTCTGCCTGGGAGGGCAAAGGAAGCCGAGTGTGACTACGAGAAGGCGCCGTTTTTCAATGTGTTGGCGGCCTTTTGGATCCAGTTCATGACCCACGACTGGTTTGCCCATCTGGAAGAGGGGCACAATAAACCTGAGTGGATCTCGGTCGGATGCGCGACGGAACTCGTCGAGAATATCGAAAAGCCGGTAACGGGTAAAGAGGCCGAGAAATTGGGCTGTCGCCCTGGCGACAAGATCGATTTAGCCTATATCGCCGAAGACACGAAACCGGAGACGTTCACGCAGGGCGGCGAGACCTATCTCACGCGGGCGCCGAAGACCACCGCGAATCACGTCACTGCCTGGTGGGATGCTTCGCAGCTTTATGGATACGACGAGCCGTCCGGCAAGCGAGTGAAGCGCGATCCGAAAGACCCGGCCAAATTGTTGCTGATGCCGATAAGGGAGGAGGGAGGCGAAGGCAACAAGCGGGGATACCTGCCGATCTTTCAATCGGGTGATCCGATCAATCCTGAATGGTCCGGTCAGGAGGCGACGGCTTTTCCCGACAACTGGAGCATCGGGATGAGCTTCTACCACAACGTCTTTGCGCGAGAGCACAACGCTTTCGTGGGAGAATTCCGCAAACAGACCATTCTCACCCCCGATGCCGACAGCGGCTTAAGAAATCCTGCCATCCCCGATCCTATCATCCGGTACAAGGACGTCACGCCGGACGAATTGTTCGAAGTTGCCCGGCTGGTCGTCGCGGCCGAGATTGCCAAGATCCACACCATCGAATGGACCACGCAACTGCTCTATAACGAGCCGTTGAACCGTGGCATGAATGCCAACTGGAGCGGGGTCTTTGCAAATCAGACAGTGGTGGCGGAGGCGCTGAAGGAAGTCATACGCCGACTCGACGATACGCATGATGCGAAGAAGACGAACAGCCTCTATGCGGCGCTGGCCGGCGGACCAGGTATTTTTGGATTGGGCAACCGGGTTTATGATGGTGTGCCACTCGTGGGCCTGATCGATCCCGACAAAGAAGACCGCTGGGACCTGAAGAACGACGATCATGTCAACGGGGGTGTGAACCATTTCGGCTCCCCCTTCAATTTCCCTGAAGAGTTCATCACGGTGTACCGATTACACCCAATGTTGCCAGACCTGCTCGAATTTCGTGAATGGAACAACGAGCCGAACGTTATCCGGCACAAGGTGCCGGTGATCGAGACGTTCCGCGGCAAGGCGACCGAGGCTATGCAGCAGAAAGGTTTAGCTAATTGGGCGCTCAGCATGGGGCGGCAGCGGCTGGGGACGTTGACTCTTCAGAACCATCCGCAATTTTTGCAGAATCTCAA
>JACPZN010000026.1 GCA_016195505.1 Nitrospirota bacterium
ACCGATTCACCGTAGACGCTGGGCAGGATAGACACCCGAAAATCAACGGTCTTCCGATCCAGCCTCATCCGAAAACTGCCGTCTTGCGGCACTCGACGCTCTGCGATGTCCAGTTCCGACATGACTTTGAGACGCGACACCAAGGGCGCATGCAGACGAATATCGAGCGGTTCCATGGCCGGAATGAGGATGCCGTCGACACGGAGCTTGACCTTGGTCGCTCGATCGGCCGCTTCGATATGAATGTCGCTGGCGCGACGCTGCATCGCGCTGAGAAGAATGGAATCGAGCAGCTTGACGGCAGGACTCTGATCTTCTGCAGTATGATCGACGGTGAGGATTTCCTCGCCTCGATCGTCTTCTTTCACCAAGACCGATCGATACTCTGCTTCGAGTTCACGGAGCGCTTGGCTGGACCCCTCGCTGCGTTCCAACGCCGCAAGAATCGCGCTCTTGGAACTGACGACTCGGTCAAGAGGTTTCCCGATCAAGAGCTCTAATTCATCGAGACCCAACAAGTTCTGCGGATCCGCGATCGCAATGGTCAGTACGCCTGCACGTTCGGTAATCGGCACGAAAGGAAATCGCTGCATCAGCTTGACGGAGATTGTCTCGTAGTATTGTGGATCGACCCGAAAATCCGTCAGCGGATCGTACGGAAGCCCATACTGAGCAGCCAGTGCGCGAGCCAGCTGATCCTCGGAGAGGAGTCCCTCTCCAATCAAGGTTTGTCCCAACGTTGCCGTCACTCCGCCCAGTCGACGAAGTGCTTCCTCGACCTTCTGCTTTGGGACTGCACCCTGGCTGACTAATACCTCTGCCAGAGACGGCCTGGCAAGGCTACGCGCCATGCAGCACCTCCTGTACCATTGGGCCCCGTCTCATACAGTGCATCCTATTCTCCAGATGGTCTATCCGACCGTACCAGCCATTTGGAACACCGGCAAATACATGACGATAACAATACCGCCGACCAGAACTCCCATGACAAGCAACAAGGCAGGCTCAATCCACGTCGTGAGCTGGGAGAGTCTGGTGTCTAGATCAGCTTCATAAAACTCCGAGACGTCTCGCAGCATCGCATCGAGTGAGCCCGTTTCTTCCCCAACCGATAACATCTCTATCGCCAATTTCGGAAGCACCTTAGGACGATCCAAGGCTGCCGCCAGAGTAGTCCCCTCACGAATCTCATTGACCGCCCCCGCCATCCCTTGTGAGATCCATCGATTCGAAACAGCTCCCCGTGCGCTCTGCAATGCATCAACTAACGGAGTTCCACCCGCGAGAATTGTTCCAAGCGTTCGAGTCAGCTGCACCGTATTGTGCTTAACGGCAATGGGACCAAACAGCGGGAACTTCAATATGAGCCGATCGATCGCGAGGCGACCGGCCGGCCTCGCATAATAGGCACGAACCCCGAGAACGAGACCGAGCATGAGCACGGCCATGGGCAAGAGCCGCGACTCTGCATTTTTTACTAGATCGAGAAGTGTTTGGGTCGCCCACGGCAATGTTTTCGCTGACTCCCCATAGACCGACACAAAGGTCGGCATCACGTAGGTCAATAAGAAGCCGATCACGGCCAGACCGATTAAGATGAGAAACACAGGATAGGAAAGTGCCTTCGTCACCTTTTGGCGTAATCCAATCATGAGCTTCAGATAGGTGATATACCGTTGGAGCACCTCCGGTAGATTGCCTGATTGTTCTCCCGCTTTCACCGTCGCAATATAGAGCTCAGGGAAATAGGCAGGATGTTTGGCCAGCGCGTCTGATGCCGATGACCCACCCCGAATAGCTTCCCGCACATCGCGCAGCGCCTGCTGAAATCCCGCATGACCGGCACGCTCGATCAGCAGATCCCACACGCGCAATACCGGCAACCCGGCCTTCACGAGGGCTAACAATTCTTGGTTGAACACCAAGAACTCTCCCAGTGGAAGCTTACCCCACGACCATGACTTTCCCGACATCGACGCCGAACCGATCCCTCGGCGGTGGAGCTTGAAGACCAGTAATCCTTGGGATTCTAATTTGGCGCGAACCAAGGATTCATCCTCACCCTCGACTTGGCCGTCGATCGTGGATCCATCAGACCTGGCAACTCTGTAAGCAAATACCGCCATTGAGGGTAGACCTTCGAGGTTTGTTGCTGAGAAAACTGAGATCTACTCGGTTCTCTCGTGCTCAGATTCGCCCGTAGCAGCCGGGTCGATCAACCAGAGAGCTTGACCGACTTGGATATGGTTGTCGGGAAGCTGGTTGATCCTCATGAGCCGCTTTACAGAAACGCGATACCGCTGCGCGATGCTCCAAAGGGTATCGCCTGGTTTGATCGAGACACGCACGGGAGTGGTCGTGGCCGGCTTGGAGACCGGCACACCCCCGACCGATAATTTTTCTTGCGAATGGATGGCTGGAGTGGCGACAACTCTGGTGCTCTCTTCCAATGAAGATGGTTGTTCAAGTTTCGTGGGCGACACTCCCATCTGACTCCCTTTTGGAGAAGGAATACTGGCTGGAGCCATCCCCGCGCCACGAGAGTCGTTCGCTGGCTTCCCTATCTTGGATAATTGCTTTTGAAGCTGCTTCAGCTGATTCTGCAACACTGTTCCGGTCCGAGCCACCCGCTCCCGCTCAGAGCGCGAGCCGGCCAGTTCTTCCCGCTGCAGATCTATGACGTGACGGGCTTCGACCAGTCGACGTTCTGCCTCACGAAGGCGTCCTTCAAGCTGAGCCCGAGCGATCTGAATATCAGCGAGTTCCTGACGGCGCGAATCGACTTCCGTACGTAACTCGGCAATTGTTCGCTGGGCATCCCGAAGTGAAGTCTTGAGCGTATCCACCGTCAATTGGAGATCGGAGACTTCCGGTTCCACAAGAGGCTCAAGCGGACTGCAAGCAGCCATGAGCCCTATGATGAGCGCGAGCACCCCGAAGGATGCAGCGCCACTCACACCCTTTGGCAGGGCCTGCTGACGCAACGAGAAGGATAGAGAGAAAGAAGAATTATCGCCTTTGCTTACCATTTGTTATAAGCGGTTCCATTCGTTCCAACCAGATCTGACCCGGAATACACATCAAAGACACCACCTTCAGTGGGCTCAGTAATCTCTTGCCAAGAGCTCGACGAATTCGTAAAAGGATCTTTGGGAAGGGCCCGCAGATATCCGGTTGCCACCAGCCCATCCAAGGACGGAGGGTACTTGCCCTGATCAGCACGGTGGTGGTCGAGCAACTCCCGTAGCGTAAAGAGGTCTTGGCGTAACACGGTCTCCCTGGCCTTGACCAAGGACGACTGATAGGACGGAACCGCAATCGTGGCCAGAATACCGATGATCGACACCACAATCATGAGCTCAATGAGCGTGAAGCCCCGCGCATTCCCTCCACACCCCTTACCAATCCTGATACTTCGTTCCATCGAGCGCGGCTGCCTCGCTTTGAGTCATCACATCGTACACATCTTCGCCGCACCAACTGGACGGCTTCGGTCGATCCTTGTAACAACGTAGGATCCAATCGGATTTGCCGGTTAATGGATCTATGGGCATGACGCGTAAGTAGCGCCTGACCGTCGTGCCTCGAACCGTCGCTTCGTCTCCCGTCAGCTTCACCCCAAGCAACATATCGAGAGACTTTGGGTAGCCGTACGGGCTTGTGACCTCCTTGCACGTCAACTTATTTTTCACACACACCGGTCCAAGCAGGACATCCCCATCGCGGTTCCATTCAAGCTTGAACAGATCGATGGCGCTGCGAAGAGCCCGGAGTTGCTGGCGCAATTCAATTTCCTGAGCACGTTTTGTCGATACCTTGCTGAGCGGCATGGCAACCGAGGCCAAGATCACGACGATCGTCATCGTAACGAGGATCTCAAGCAGCGTGAGCCCATCCTCCTTCACCGGACTCTCACGATTCCTGTCCCGATTTCTGAAGAAGACGCCTGACCCTCGCCGCCTGAACCGGCAAGCTCAACGCGAACTGGTGACACCCCGGGAGCTTTGGCCACAAACGTGACGCTCACGGTTCGCGGCGCACGCTGAGACGGGCGAGCCAGCTGGAACGTAACGGTTCCATCCCCGTCCCCATTCTCTGTTGATGTGACATCAGGCCGTGGAATGACCTTCGCGTCGCCGAGCTGTTTAAATCGCAAGATCTTCGGATCGTATTCGAGTCGAAACGTGCCCTCATCCGAGGCACGAAGCCGTTCATCGACAATAGCCAGTTTAATCTCTTTCCCCAAGCTGACGCTCGCCTCGTCTGGTCGGATAGCAAGTACCGGACCTGGCACTGCAGCTTGAGACGTCAAACGATCCGCACCGGCCGATTCCTTCCCTTCCTTTTGCGTCGCGCTGCTTGACAATCCTTGGCTTATTCCCTGCCCACCTCCCGGCGACATTGAGGTCTTTTTCGCTGATCCGGAAAACAATGCGCTCGTTGAATAGTTCTGCTCCGTACCGGACCAAAATACCTGGGTGGATCTGCTGGGAGGAATCATCGACTGCACAATATGCGGCGTAATGGTCAGAATGACTTCGGTCGTCACTTTGACTGTTTGAAAGGAGCTCAGAAGCTTGCCGATCAAGGGAAGATCTCCAATCCATGGGATAGTAGTTCTCACTCGTTGATCTTGCTCTTGGATCAATCCTCCTAAGATAATGGTTTCTCCATCCCTCACGTTTAAAGAGGTTTCTGCCGACCGATTTCCGAACTTGAATTGAGTAATTGGGGGATTCGCCTGCAATGTGACCTGCTGCCCGAGGCTTACAACGTCTATCTTCATCTTTAACCCAAGCTCGTTGGCCAAATGGATGGATGGTTCGACGGTGAGCTTGACTCCGGTGTCACGAAACTCAATCGAGGTCACAGTAGAAGTCGTCGGGACCGCGCCCGTCGCGGCTTGGCCTGGGAGCACGTTTGTGGTCGAAAGCAGAATGGGCTGTTTGTCACCGATGTTGATCTCTGCCTTCTTATTATTGACCACTCGCACTTTTGGAGATGCGAGCGT
>JACPZN010000423.1 GCA_016195505.1 Nitrospirota bacterium
CCTGGCCCCTCGCCTGCGTTACAACGCGCGGTCCATCAAATACTGAATCAGCAGCCTGGTGCCAATCCCGGTCGGGCCCTGGTTAATATCAGCCCCGTTCACATTCGCTTCATTCCGTGCTGGCGATATCAAGATACCTCGAGGGCCAGTCGCCAACGAACTTGCTCAAGCACGGCTTTGTTCAGCATTCTGCTACAACGCGCGGTCCATCAAATACTGAATCAGCAGCCTGGTGCCTATTCCGGTCGGGCCTTTGGGAATATAGGCCCGTTCACGTTCGCTCCAATCGGTACTGGCAATATCGAGATGCACCCAAGAACAGTCGCCGACGAACTTGCTCAGGAACAGCGCAGCTGTGATCATGCCACCCCCACGCCCCCCGATGTTCCGCATGTCAGCCACATCGCTCCGCAGCTGTTCGAAATACTCATCCCACAGCGGCATTTCCCAGACACGCTCGCCCGCGCGTAACCCAGCCTTGCGGACCGACTCTTTCAGTTTCGCATCTGTGCCGAACATGCCGATCGCGAATTGGCCAAGCGCCACAACACAGGCGCCCGTCAGCGTCGCTATGTCGATCAGCGCCGCCGGCTTGAATCGCGTGGCGTAAGCCAGGCCGTCGGATAAAATCAGTCGCCCTTCGGCGTCGGTGTTCTGTACCTCTACCGTCTTTCCGGAGAGCGTCTTCACGACGTCGCCAGGCCGCATTGCGCGACCCCCCGGCATATTCTCAGCAGCCGGAAGAATACTGATCAGATTGAGCGGCAATTTCAGCCGCGCCGCAGCCCGCATCGCGGCCAGCACTTCCGCACCGCCGGTCATGTCCGCCTTCATCTGCTCCATGTTCTCCGCCGGCTTGAGCGAGATTCCACCGGTGTCGAACGTGATGGTCTTGCCGACGAGCACCACCGGACGATCATCTTTTTTCTTGGAGCCGTGATACTGGAGAATGATGAACTTCGGCGGTTCATGGCTGCCCATCGCTACACCGAGCAGGGCGCCCATGCCGAGTTCTTCCATCTCCTTTTGTTCTAGGATCTTGAGGCTCACCCCAGTTTCCTTCGCGATGGCCTTCGCCTCGTTGGCAATCTTCGTTGGTGTCATCACGTTGGAAGGATGGTTGCAGAGGTCGCGGACGAACACCGTGGCTTCTGCAGTCGCGACCCCCCGGCGAATACCTTCGGTCAACTGGCGCAGCTGGCTTTTCTGATGAGCAAGCACCGACATGGCGGCCACATCTTTGTTGCCTGGCCCCTCGCTGCGATAAACGTTGAATTGATAGCTCCCCAGAATAGCCCCTTCGGCCATGACTTGAGCCACCTCAATCACCGACGCGCCACGGGGCGTCACGCTCGGCAGCGCCACGGTGAACGAACCGGCTTTCGCTTGGCGAACCCGTTTGACCGCGTGCCCCATGGCCTGGCGAATCTGGTCCAGCCCCACATCTTTCCTCTTGCCCAGGCCAACTAGAATCAGCCGCTTCGCCGGAACCTTGCCCTGCGTGTGGAAGAGCACTACTTCGTTGGCCTCCCCCTCGAACTCCTTTGACTGCAGCAACGCATGGAGCGCCCCGCTAAGAGCCTTATCCAACACCGCAGCATCCTGTTTGGACAGTCCCTCACCCTCACAATGCGTGAGGACCAGGACCTCACCTGCTTCCGTCTCCACTCGACCCGCCTTTGCCTCGACTTGCATAATTTTCATTCCTCAAACTCCTTGTCATTGGTCAATGGTCACTTGTCAACGGGTACGGAGGTTCCCCCCCACTAGTGACCCCTGACCAATGACTAGTGCCATCTCTCATACCCCCCGCATGTCGGGGTTCCAAATATGCTTGTGTATCTGCAATTGAAAACGAATCGGAAGCCGATCCGCCAAAACCCATTCAGCCAGCTGACGAGGATCGAGCGTGCCAAACACAGGGCTAAAGTGGACCGGACAACGATCCGTCAATCCGTAACGCGCCACGACCTCTTTCGACCACTCGTAATCAGTCCGATCCTGAATAACGAACTTTGCTTCATCCTTCGGCCTGAGGCGCTCGACGTTGGGCCAGTGCATTCGTGCCGTCATACCACTCCCCGGACACTTCACGTCGAGGATGATATGAACCAGCGGATCGACGATCGAAGCATCGATGGCTCCACTGGTTTCGAGCAGGACGGTATAGCCTTCACTGCACAGTCGGCTGAGCAATGGTGCCGTATCGGGCTGCGCCAGCGGTTCTCCTCCTGTCACCTCGACTAAACGGCAGCCATACTCATGGACCTTTGCCAGCACCTCGTCGATCGACCGCTCGGCCCCGCCATAGAAGGCGTACTCTGTATCGCACCAGGTACAACGGAGCGGACAGCCCGTCAGGCGCACAAACACGCAGGGTCGACCGGCAAACGTCGATTCGCCTTGGATGCTGTGGAAGATTTCAGTGACACGCATAACTTAATTTTTAATTTCAAACTTTCAATTCAAAATTGCGGGGGCTATCGCCACCGCTCAATCGGCCAATTCTGCTGTCGGGCCTTGCGTGCCATCCCCCGAATGGGATTCACCACCGTAGGGTGTCCGACCGCGCGCAAGAGCTCGAGGTCGCCGGGACTATCGCCGTAGGCATAGCATTGGGAGAGGTCCAGCGTGAGGTCCTGCGCCACCCGTTTGATCAGCTGCCGCTTGCCCTCGCCATAGGGCAGAGGCGGGACAAAGTAGCCCGTGTAGACCCCGTTCATCTGCTCCAAGCAGCCGGCAAAGCATCGGTCCACTTGCAGTGCAGTCGCGATGGGGTCGATCAGGAAATCCAGGGAGCCTGTCAGGAGAATAATCGTGTGGCTGGCCTGCCGATGCTCGTCGATCTTTTGCATGGCCGCCGGGGAGACGCAGGGACACAATTGCTCGCGGCAAAACTCTTCCCCCAGCGGCTCGATTACCTGCGCCGGCTTTCCGGCCAAATACAGCTTGCGCTCGCGGAGCGGATGTAGCGAGAACGCCGGTAGGTGCCGCATGAGCCAAACAAGACTCACGCGCGTCTCCGGCCATCCGACCACGCCACGCCGCCACAGCCATCGGAAAAACCGGACTTCGCTGGCCTCACCTGGAAGGACAGTGTTGTCCACGTCAAAAAAGGCCGCGACCTGACTGTTGAGGCGGCGCTGAGTATCCAGCTTGACCAATGTCATCGTGCAAAGACGAACAAGGTTTACAGGACGCGGACCAGCCCTAAATACGCGGTGGGCCGATTCTACCGGAGGGTTCATTCATTGACAAGAATTTTGCCCTACTTCTATAATGCCGCTCCCTCGGACCGTCGCTCGTAAAGCGTATCTCGGCGGAGAGCGGAGCTGATAGCTGATGGCGTAGAGCACGGGCAAAGACAATCATCGACCAGTTCTGCCCATATGCCATCGGCTATGCGCCACATGCTCATTTCTTCGGATGAGAGACGAACGACGCTTCACGTTTCACGGATTCGATCGCCGAAGTGGTGGAATGGCAGACACGCACGTTTGAGGGGCGTGTGGCGCAAGCCGTGCGGGTTCAAGTCCCGCCTTCGGCACCATCCTCAATGCGCGCTCTCCTGGGCGCGCGTGTTTTTCTATGCTCTAGGCCATTCGGATCTAGACTTTCATTTATCTCCCGTAGGACACTAGCACCCTCCTGAATCCATCCGTTAGGAGTCACCAGCCGGGGTGAGCGGCAATGAAGTTCTCTCTGCCCGATCTGCACCTAATACGCCTGGGCTGGGTTCGACATCAATCCTTTGAATACTGATGATGTCCACCCATTCTCCACACATCTTCCTCCCGCATGGCAAGGAGTCTCACCATGAGTAGTACCGGCCATCTGCCCGAATTGGATTTGCTGCGCAGCCAGGTCGCCGACCTGTCGTGTCAACTGGCGGAACGAGACCGCACGTTGCACGAGCAAAGCCGGAATCTCGCCTGTGAGGGGCAGGACCTGCGCGAACAGTCCGAGATGCTTCACGCCATCGTCGGGGGTACTGCGTCAGACACCGGCGAGCACTTCTTCCCAGCCTTGGTGACACAACTGACCTCTGTGCTGGAGGTCCAGTACGCCGTCGTCGGGGTGGTGCAGGGAGATTCCATCAAAAAGATCCGCACCATCGCTGTCTCCGCCGGAGGCGCCCTGATCGACAATTTCGAATATGCCCTCACGAACACACCCTGCGAAACGGCGCTCGGACAGTCCTTCGCCTGTTTCGAACGGGACGTTCGGACCTCGTTTCCCGAGTTTCCGCGTGCGGTCCAGCTCAGCGTCGAAGGATATTGCGGGGTAGCCCTCCGGGCGAAAGGCGGAGCGGTCATTGGATTGCTTGTCGTCATGGATGTCAAGCCGTTGCGCAACACGGATTTTCTGAAATCGCTGATGACGGTCATGGCCTCTCGAGCCGGAGCCGAACTACAGCGGCAACAGGCCGAAATGGGACTGAGGCAACAACTGAGCCATCTCGCAGAGGCCCAAGCGCTCGCGCATCTAGGAAGCTGGAATTGGGATATCGACAGTGGAGACGTGCAGTGGTCAGACGAGCAATTCAGGATCTTTGGCCATGAGCCGGGGGCTGTCGCAGTCACCTACGATACACTCTTGATCTCGCTGCACCCGGACGATCACGACCGTGTCTTGGCCGCCATTAATGACGCGCTCATGGGAAAGACATCCTTGGATACCGAGTGCCACATCGTTCGTCCGAACGGCGATGTCCGATTTGTCCTGACGCGTGGCGAAGTCCGTCGGGATACAACCGGTCACCCGCTGCGCATGGCGGGAATCACCCTCGACATTTCAGAGCAAAAGCAGATCAAAGAAGCGCTCCGCACCAGCGAAGAACTGTGGCAGCTTGCCGTTCGGGGGAGTAACAACGGAATCTGGGATTGGCATATTCAAGCTGGCAAGGTGTTCTATTCTTCAAGGTGGAGAGCCATGCGCGGGTTCGCGGACCACGAGATTGGCGACTCGCTCGATGACTGGAGGAGTCGCATTCATCCGGACGACCTCGACCGTGTGCTTCGCAGTTTCGACGCCTACCTGGCCAAGGAGCGTCCTGAGTTTTGCGAAGAATACCGAGTCCAAAAGAAAGATGGATCCTATTTGTGGATTCTGGACCGGGGTGTGGCGCACTGGAACGAAGCGGGCAGACCGACCCGCATGGTCGGATCTGAAGCTGATATCACCGAGCGCAAGCGGGCGGAGGAGGTGCTGCGCCAGTACTCCAGCCAACAGCATGCCATCGCTCAATTTGGCCAGTTCTCGTTACGGGAGCATGGGCTGCAGACAGTAATGAATGAGGCAGTGCGCCGCATCGCGCAGACGCTTGAGACAGACTACTGCAAGGTCTTGGAGCTACGACCGGACAGCGCAACCTTGCTCCTGAAGGCGGGCGTGGGCTGGCACGACGGCCTAGTCGGGCAGGCCACTGTGAGCGCGGGAGGTGATTCCCAAGCTGGGTACACGTTGAGCGTCCGTGAGCCGGTGATCGTCGAAGACCTGCGGACCGAACAGCGCTTCAGCGGCCCCCCTCTCCTGCTCGACCACGGAGTAGTCAGCGGCCTCAGCGTAATCATCCAAGGGGAATACCGACCCTGGGGGGTCCTGGGAGTCCACACTACGACGAGGCAGACCTTCACTCAGGACGAGGTGGCCTTCGTCAAGGCCATGGCGAACATCCTTGGGTCGGTTATTGAGCGGAACGCTGCGGAGGAGGCGCTGCGGGTGAGCGAGGGCCGCCTGAGCGCATTCATGATCAACAGCCCATCGCCCGTCTTTTGCAAGTCCTGGGACGGGCGCTACCTATACGTCAATCCGGAGTTCGAGCGCTTGTTTCAGCTACCGGCGGATCACATCATCGGCAAGACCGACTACGATATATTTCTACCCGAGCAGGCGGACCAGTTCGCGGTGAACGACCGACAAGTGATTCATGAAGAACATGCCATCGAGTTTGAAGAAACGGCGACGTACTATGACGGGATTCACGTCAGCCTGGTCGTGAAGTTTCCGCTCCCCGATGCCGATGGTGCTGTAAACGGGTTGATTGGCGGGATCGTGACCGACATCACTCCCCGCAAGCGAGCCGAGGAGGCCCTGCGATCCTCACAGGAAAAGCTCCG
>JACPZN010000389.1 GCA_016195505.1 Nitrospirota bacterium
AGCGGGAAGAGCCCCCTCTTCTTGTCGATCCTGACCTTGACCGGATGCGGCAGGACGGCCTGCGACGTCAGTTACGGGGATGTTTTTCAGACCCTGCCCGACTTCACCATCATTGCGTTTGGGATCTTCTTGTTTTAAAAGGTTACCCGGCTCACGAAGTCTGAGGTCCCGGCTGCCTCAACGACCAGAGTTTGTCCAGAGTATCGGTCGTCGATTCAATCAAGGCAATGTCCGATGTGCAGATTTTTAGAACCTCACAAGAATCATTCACACGAAGGAGGAGGAATCATTATGAAGGCTTCCACGACCATTACCCTCGCTACAACCCTCTTGGCTTTAGCCGTCAACGCGTTCGCCATAGATTTGAAACCAATCTGTTGCGATGGCGGCTACGAGTACCGCTATAGAGACCGCATCGAGGCTCAAAAAGCAGCATCGGATCTCAAGAGCCGACTTGCCGCTCTTGAGCGGGAGCGTCAGCAACTGGCGGATCAACTGGCCGCGGCACAAAAGCAGAATGACGCCCTGAGCACCCGCGTGAGCGATCTGGAGCGACAACTTTCGGACAAAGATCGTGAGATCACCGCTCTCCAGTCTGGTGCTGGAGATGCTTCAAAACTGGCGAGCCAGTTGTCGTCTGCTCAAGGCGATCTTGCTCAGTCGCAGGCACGGGCAGCCGATCTCGAGCGGCAGCTGGCTTCGCTTCAGGATTCACAGGCTGTGCTGCAGGCGTCATCGGGGGATAAGGATCGCCTGGCCGCCGAACTTGCCGCGGCACAGTCACAACTCGCGGCGCTTCAAGCAGACAGTGGCGACAAAGACAAGCTCGCAGCCGAAGCTGCCGCGCTCAAGCAGCGGATTGCCGACCTTGAAAAGCAGTTGGCCGATCGGGACAAGGAACTGGCCGACCTTCGTGGTGATCTTTCCGCGGAAATGGCCAAATTGAAGGAAGCCCAGCGCGGATTGATCCGAGCGCTTCGTCCTCAGATCAACAAGGGGGATATCACGATCGATTTGAACAACGAGCGTTTGCTGATCAACCTGGCCTCCGGCTACCTATTTGGATCCGGTGAAGATCAGTTGAAGCCAGCGGGAGCCGATGCGCTCAAGCAGGTCGGTGCCATCCTCAAGGACTTCCCGGAGTATAAAGTACATGTGGAAGGCCATACCGATAATCGGCCGATCCGCAGCTCATTGAAGAAGAAGTTCCCGAGCAACAAGGAACTCTCTGAAGCACGTGCAGCCAATGCGGCCCAGGCTCTGGCCAATGGGGGTCTGCCGAACGCTCACGCGATGGGAGCGGCCGATACCAAGCCGGTTATGCCAAACACCACCGATGCGGGTCGTGCCAAGAACCGTCGCGTCGAAATCAGCGTCGTCAGGTAGCCCTTCGCTCTGTAGAAACACCACGGGGGCTTCTCCTCATCGGACAAACCCCCGTGGTCATGTTTGGGCGGGTTCTTAGAGCTTACAGGTCGTCTCCCAGGCTGCTCCCGCGATTGTTTCTCTAGAGACCGTGGCGAGAATCTTGTAGTGCCCCAACCCCAACTCTTTCCCAAACGCTTCACCGACCAACACATCCTGGATATGCTGGTGGTCTGACGCACGAAACGTTGACTTGTCTTCCTTCAATCCATCGAAATCATGTCCTTCGAGGGTCTTAACGAGGGCTGCGGTCTGTGTTGTCCCGGCCCATTGAATCGCCTCAAGGATTTGGGTCATTGCCGCATAGCCGAGATAACAACGCGACGTAGGAGTATGGTTGTACTTATCGATCACGCCTAGGATAAATCGTTTTGAACTTTCCGTATTGATCCTGGGATCCCAGATGAGCCACCAAATGCCGGGACTAAATCTCAGGCTGACGTCGTCAGAGCTGAACTGAACAACCAAGAGACTACTTCATTGCTTGAGCAGGCGAAGACACTCCGCGCGACACTCTGGGTCGTGGCTGAAAGAATTGCAGCCTGCAGGCCCATTCCTGATTCGGCCATCGATACCATCAACCGACTCTGGTCCCAACATCTCAGCTATCCGCAGCTTGTTCGGACAAAAGGAGGCTTCGAGCGACACGAGCACTCAGTAGCGACTCAACATGTCAAACTACTGGCTCCGCTCGCGGAAGCTGCAAGCGACTTGCTACGCCTGCCTGACTTTACCTTGATCAAGAAGTGCGGGAATGCCGCCTGTATTCTCTATTTTTATGATACGAGCAAGAATCACAGGCGTAATTGGTGCAGTATGCACCTTTGCGGCAACCGCATGAAAGTCGCCGCCTACTTTGAGAGAAAGAGGAGACAAGCGAAGCGGTGACCGTCAATAGAGAGCATTCGCGCGACCTGTTGATTCCGGAGCTCGTCTAGCTGTACTGATCCCAGGTATCACACTGCTTGATCGACCAGAACACAGCTTCCTTCAGTTTCTTCAGCGCGATGTTATCGGGATCACGCATGGCCTGGAGTTTCTTGTCGAGGTCGTAGAGTGGTTGAATTGACCGCTTGTCCGGTATCTTCCCAAGTGCCCAGGCAACTTCCGTGAGGACCGCCCAATCCGTTTTAGGATCCTGAAGTTTTGCGAGCAACGGTGGTACGACGGACGAGTCGCCATGCACCCCTCCAATTTGCCCCAGTCCTTTGGCCGCCGCCGCTTGGACTTCCGGCTGAAGTGAGGAGTTCATGATATCGACGAGGAGAGGGATGCCATCCTTGCCGAGGTTGCCCATCGCCACAAGCGCCTGTTTGGCAAGATCGCGGTCTTTCAGCGCTTCCTTGAGCTTCGGCAGGGCTTCATCAGCCTGCATTTCTCCCAAGAGCGAAATAATTTTGACCTTCCGTGAATGGCTTGTGTCCACGGCATCCAGCACCTTGAGTAGGCGATCCGGATGGCCCCACTCTGCTGCCAGGAGAAGGGGAAACTCGTATTTTTCGAGTGCCTCCTTCAACCTGGCAATCGCATAGGCGCCGGGCTCAGGTGCCCCTGCCGCTTGGGCGGCAGCCACGGCATCCTCGAACTCCGTCCGCACTTCTTTTTGCCATCGGATCTTCATGCCACCTAACACATAGGTGAGCTGGCAGGCAGGTCCCTTCCAGAGCCGGGAAGGGGCGTCAGGGAGGTCGGCATCTCCGCCGGCAGCGGTGGTTCCCTCCCATGTCTTGCGCTGCTCGCATTTGACTCGAAACACGACGTCGTGGGGTTTGGCGCTATCCTGCACCACCTTGTAGCCCACTTCACCAAGGCGTCGAGAGGCTGTCTCCGCTAAGGACCCGGCATCCGCACCACCCTTATCTGTGAGGGCGATTGCTTCCACCAGAACAGTCTGAATTTTCTCCAACTGGGCTTTTTGCTCGGGCGTGAAGTATTCCCGGTAGGCCGAAGCAGGAGTAGTCAATAGATCGAGCGACAAGAGAAACACCAGGAAAGGGAGGAGGACCACGGATCGTTGCATCGAGCACCTCAAGGAGCGAAACGGCAGAAGGGAGGGTCGGGATCTACTGACATGAATCGAGAGGAAGAGGCGAGAAACCTGCCGCCCATACTTATCATGCTGCGGCGCGTCTCCTTGTGTAGAGCAAGCTTCAAACCCATGCTCAACAGTATACACCAATATGCAAACGACAATAATAATTTGTGGACCATTAGCCAAGCGTCCATTGGCAATCGCTGAAGAGTAATCTGGGGCATTGTTTAGGTGGTTTGGATGCCGTTCCCAACATGCGGTGTCCTTGGAACTTGTATTGACAGCTCATGTCCTCCAGTGATACTTTTGCGCGCTAATTTTCGTGCGTACGCACGAAAGATTTTAGTTTGTCCAAAGCAGAGTGAGCGGATCGGGACAGTGATTAAGACAGCAGTTGCGCGACGTTACGCCCAGGCACTTTTCGAGCTTCTCGATCAATCCAGCAT
>JACPZN010000390.1 GCA_016195505.1 Nitrospirota bacterium
AGACAGCGGCGATTTTGGAGGATGGCCTCCTGGATTCCTCGGTGCTCGTACGGGCGCGGGCTGCAGAGGCCATCGGAAAAGCCGGATTGGCTAAGAAATCCGGCGCATTGAGGCGAGCGCTGGGGGACGAGATGCCTACGGTCCGCATCGCCGCCATGAACGCGCTGGGAGAGGCGAAGGCCACCGACCTCACACAGCGATTCATCGAGATCGCTCGAACCGAAGAAGGGCCTGAAGCGATCTTCGCCTACGCAGCGCTCTATAAGATGGGTGAATCTGGCACGCTGGCGGACATTACCAACGCGGCAACGCTTCCTGATGCGGACGTGCGCATGGCGGCGCTCGGTGTGCTCGGCCGCCTGAAGCGCCCGGCAAGCCTGGCGGTCCTGAGCCAAGCTGTGTATGATCCCAACCCGTCGGTGCGTGCCTTCGCCGCGGGCGCGCTGGGAGAGTTCGGATCTCCCGGTGGAGTCGCGCCGCTGACGCATGCAATCGGAGACGAGGTGGCCATGGTTCGTGGCATCGCTGCGGGAAGCCTTGGACGGCTCGGTCTTAAAGACAATCGGCCATTGCTTCAGGCCTTAACCAGAGATCCCAGCTTCCAAGTTCGTGCCAATGCCGCGGAGGGGCTGCTTCGCTTGGGAGATCCTTCGGCGATTGTTCTCGCAGCCGATCTCGCGCGACACCCTGACCCCTCCATTCGTGGCGCCGCAGCACAAACCTTGAGCGCAACATCAGAGAAACAAGCCCTACCTATTCTGCAAATATTGCTGCAGGACCAACAGCCGCTCCCCCGACTGATGGCCGCCAAGGCCCTGAGGAAGAATGCAGATGCCGCCATCCCCTTATTAGTGAAGGGTCTGCAAGATTCTGACGAAGCCGTTCGTATCGCAGCGGCAGGCAGCTTGTTGAATCAGTTGGCCCGATCGAGTTCATCACGACGCCGTCACTAACCAGCAAGGACTGACATGCTCAAATTCATCGGCGTGGTGCTTTTGGTTATCGGTGCATTCGGGGCTGGCTACTACTTTGGACAACGGCCCGTCGGCACGCTGCAACAGACCGTGTCCGATCTCCAACAGTCGCTGAAGGAGCTGTCCCGCAACGTCTTGGATACCACCATGGGGATCGAGCGCGACCTCCGCCGGCGTGAGGGGCTCGTCGATGCCAAGTCTCGGTTAGTACAGGCGAAGGCAAACGTCTTCGACCGCAATTTCGGCGATGCGGCAAAAGAATTGGCTGAGGCGGTCGATGCCCTGGAGGCCGCCACCAAAGGAATCAAGCCGGACGAATCGACAAATGTTGTGCGGGATTTGGCCGGGTCACTGCGGGAGGTACGTCTGGAAATCGCGATGGGGAAACCGGTGCCGCTGAAGAAACTGGACGAGCTACAACTGCGGATGGATCAGTTACTCAATAGGTAACTCAGGCGTTGGCCGGCTGAGAGACCGGCTGTTTCTTCCACTTCGCCAGAATTCGTTCCACTCTCATCTTTACGACCATGTCGGGATCCTTTAGCAACGGCTTGATAGCCTCGCGTCCCCGCTCGTCGCCGATCGATTCCAAGGCCGCCGCCGCCGTCAACCGTGTAAACCAGTCTTTGTCATCGAGCATCTCAATGAGCGGACTGATCGCTTCACTGTTCTTAATCCGGCCTAAGGCAAGCACCGCGCTCTTGCGGACGTTTTCATCCTTGTCTCTGAGGGCCGCGATCAACTTCGGGATAGAGGGCTCGCCCAGTTCGACAAGTGCATTGATGGCATCGTCCTTGAACTCATCATTCCGAAGCTGGAGCATCAATGGATCGAGCACCCGCTCATCGCGAATCTTGCCGAGCGCTAAGATCGCGTACTTGCGCACATCCCAGTCGCGCAGCAACTTCAGAAGGGTCTCGACGGCGGGGGAGCCCACGTGCCCCATCGCCTCAATCGCTACTTCCCGGACCTGCCAGTCGCCGTCGCGCAATGCGCGCGCCAATGGCTCCACACAACGCTCATCGCCCATCTCACCGAGCGTGATGACGGCCTCACGGCGAACCACCCAGTCGGGATCGTTGAGCAGATCGATCTGAATGTCGATCTCATCCTTGACCTGTTCCTCTTCGAGCGCCACCGCGTCTTGGGCACCGGCAGGGGCCTCTTCAGGCATTGATGAATCTACCATCACCAGATCGGCGGCTACTTTGTCGGCCAGTTCATCACTCGCCGGCTGGACGGTTGGGAAATTCTCTGGAGGCTGGTTCTTTTGTTCCTGTTCCATGCGCGTCCTACTGATGCAAACGTGGATGATCGTCGGCCGATTACGCTGACGCCGGTGCCGTGGCTGCGCTCTTGTTTCCGGCTGCGTGCTTCTTACGCAAAGCCAGCGCACGCCGTTTGCGCTGTTCCCGCTTCAGTCGCTTCCGGAGCGCTCGCATTGCGTCATCCGCTTCTGGATTGCTAGGCCCGGCGCGCTTGGCCAATACCTTCTTCTTCAATCGAGCTTCTTCCGACTCCGTTGCAGTTTTCTTTGCCATGCAATCTGACTCCTTCTCTCGTTGTCTATTACAAAACCAGTTCCTGAGCTCAGGCACGTCAGTCTAGAGGAGAGGTTTCTCTACTGTCAACCGAGGGCTAGAGATATTGACCGGAACTAGGAAAGCACGAGGGCCGCGTGATCCCGATGGGCTGGATCGGCGGAGAGAATTGACGGTGCCCATCTCCAGCGGCGTTGGATAAGGACATCGTTGTGTAGAAGTCGGAGCACGGGGACCATTGCGGAATCTGGACGGTTTAGGCTCGGCCATGGAAGGGGCAACACAGTAGAGTCGTCCAACCCGCGGACTACGAAGAAGGGCTGAGTCGAAGGGGTGGCGTCCTCCGCTGCGAGGACGAAGTCCGGCCGGTGGTCTCCGATCACTTCAAGCTGAATGACCGAGAGCCCTCCGTCCACCATTCCTAACTGGATCGCCGCCGCATAGGAGAGATCAAGGATTCTTCCATTTACATAGGGTCCTCGATCGTTAATCCGCACCCGAACATGCTTTCCATTTACCAAGTTGACAACCCGAACCATGCTCCCAAGCGGCAGGGTCCGGTGGGCCGCCGTCAACGCCCCCATATTGAACACTTCGCCATTAGCTGCCACCTTCCCGTGGAATTGTGCCCCATACCAGGAGGCGACCCCTCGGTCCTTGATCCCCACATCCAGCCCGCTTTCGCCTTTGGGAATCCATGAACAGGCCCCCAACGAGAAACAGAGGACGACCGCGAGGGCTTCAAAGCACGATAGCTGATTTTGCCGAGTATGTGTGTTCATTCTGTTTATCGCCTCCTCCCCAATTACCCAGGAGCGACCATACGACCAGGGTATGAAAGGCTGGAGGTTTCAACAATACCGACTGAGTACCCCTCTGCCCTACCTCCGGATGGAGGAAGTACACTCCGTCTTTCGATGAGAAAGAGTACAAAAACGGACAGCGGAGGCTATTTTCAATGTAGCGGTAACGTTATATATAGGGATGGGGGAATCTAAGTCAACCCCTCAGGACCACCAAATGGGTCGTTGAGAGGCATGCGGGACAAAAGACGTAGAGATTGCCGCCGGCTCATTGACTCGGACACACCAGCGACAAGCAGCTTACGGCTCTCAAAAAGGCCTCGCTACCTGAATTGCAGGGCAGAGCCAACAAACTTGGTCTGGCTCACGAACTTTTCAAAATTCTTTTCCATGGCTTCGCTCAGAATATCCTCGGCGTCCTCTGGCTCAAACCATGCCACGGAAGCGGTCCCTGTGTGAATGATCGTATCGGTAATGGAGCTGCCGTCGCTGAGATTCTTCGCGTGTACCACAATTTTGTTCCTGGCCGAAATATCGGTGGAACCGAGTGATCCATGGGCGTCGGCGGAGGCTTCCAAGACCTTGCCTGAAATCACAACATCCCCTCCGGTGAGACTAGACCCAGTCGCAACGTACTGGGCACGCCATCCCTTTCGAGTGAGGTACTCTGCGAGAGCTTTGGCGGTTGCCTCCCCCACCATGCCGTTCTTCATGGTCAGAGGTTCGGTCGTGCCCCACAATGATTGACGCACCCCAAACTTCGTCCGGTCGGAGCGATCATCGCCAAAAGGAGTCACCAGCACGTTGACCGAACTTACTGACGAAGCAGCCGTTTTCTCGGTCGACGGTTTCAACGCCAGCGCGATTGGCACCGCGTCCCCTTTCCCCGCACAGCCACCGCCAACGAACGCACTCAGCACCATCACGCCGACAACGATTTTTTTCATGGGTCCCTCCATCCACAGCCACTATTCAACGTTCATAAACAGGCGGCGCACTGCGCCGAGCCACCGGAGGACAGATGTAGCACTTCATGCTCATCCTGTAAAGACACACCCAGCCGTATTGACTGCCCCAACCGGACTGAGTAAGATCCGTTCCGCAGATGGGATGCTTGTGTTTTTGAGAGCGGTACCGCTCCATCCTCCGCAGTTGATCGTACCGACATCACATCCATGATCGACGTCCAGAACATTACCAAACGGTACGGCCATCATACGGCCATCGATCGAGTCACATTCTCAGTAGCCAAGGGAGAAGTGCTGGCATTCCTGGGCCCTAACGGCGCAGGGAAAACGACAACCATGCGGATTCTGACGTGCTTCATACCCGCAACGGAGGGAACGGCACGAGTTGCCGGTTTCGACTGCGCCGATCAACCGCTCGAGGTGAAGCGTCGTATCGGCTATCTGCCCGAAACTCCGCCCGTTTACCAGGAACTGACCGTAACGGAACATTTGACGTTCGTGGGTCGGCTGCGCGGGATGGCGGGGCGGAACTTGACCTCGGCACTGGATCAATCAATCGGACGGCTTGAGTTGGGTTCAGTCCGCCATCGACTGATCGGCAACCTCTCCCGCGGCTATCGCCAGCGTGTGGGACTGGCGCAAGCCCTGCTGCACGATCCACCCGTGTTGATCTTAGACGAACCGACGGTGGGTCTTGATCCGAAACAAATCATTGAAATCCGAGAACTCATCAAGAGCCTGGCCGGTTCGCATTCCGTGATTCTCAGCACCCACATTCTTCCGGAAGCGACCGCCGTCTGCCAACGGGTGGTCATCATCAGCGGGGGACGTATCGTCGCGGAAGATACCCCTGAGCAACTGTCCGCCCGGCTGCGGCAGTCGGAAAAAATTTCGGTCACGCTCAAGGCGCCCCCTGCGGACTGCGAAACGAAGCTCCGCGCTATTCCTGGAATTCTGAACATCTTCCCCGGGCAAACCGCTGGGAATTTCCTCATCGAATGCGCCTTGGGCCACGACCTGCGCGATGAAATCGCCCGCGTTGTCGTCTCCAATCATTGGGGGCTGCTCGAACTGCGCACCATCTCGATGACACTGGAAGATGTCTTCCTCCAACTCACGCGTCACGAAGAGAACCTCTCGCAATCGGCGGAAGTCATGGCCGGCCAGACTTCCGACGGACCGGTCGTCACACAGGAGATCGTTTCATGACCCCGGTACAGGCTGTCATCGCAAAGGAACTCCGGGGCTATTTCGTATCCCCGATCGTCTACGTCGTCGGTGCGGTGTTCCTGCTCATCTTCGGATTTCTCTCGTACCTCTATATCGGGTTCGCCAGTTCGCAGGCCATCCAGCTCATGCAGATGCAGGGGGGGCCGGCACAGATCAACTTGAACGATCTGGTGTTCCGAAACCTATTTGCCAGCATGCGCCTGGTCCTGCTGATTGTTCTGCCTATTCTGACCATGCGGTTGTTTGCCGAAGAGAGAAAATTGCGGACGTTTGAGTTCTTGATGACCTCGCCCATCGGCATAAATGAAATCGTTGCGGGTAAATTCGTCAGCGTGCTGCTGATCTATCTGGGCCTGTTGGGATTGACCGGGCTGGCTCCGACAGTGCTGATGCTCTTCAGCGACTTCGATTGGAACCCGGTTCTGACCGGCTATTTGGGAATGGCGCTCCTGGGCGCTTTGTTTCTCTCCGTGGGCGTGTTTGCCTCGGCGCTAACGGAAAACCAGATTGTCGCCGCCTTCGTCAGTTTCGGCATGCTCCTGACGATCTGGCTGATCTCAGGATTCGGCGCGCTCCTCGGCGACACCACCGCAGGCCATGTCATCTCGTATATCTCGTTCATGGAGCATTATGATCGCCTCGTACGGGGAC